>JAHBXC010000004.1 GCA_019636675.1 Phycisphaeraceae bacterium | reverse complement strand
TGCGCGTGCCGGATGGGCCGAAGGGGGTCGCTTACCGTTTGGATCAGGACTCGCGCTCGCCGGGGTCGCGATTCTGGATCCCGTCGATGGACGAATTGATCAAGGCGACTTATTACGACCCCAACCGCCACGGTGAGGACGAGGGCGGATACTGGCTCTACGGCCATTCGAGCGATCAGACGCCGATCCCGGGCGACCCCGCGCTGGGCGGGGAGACCAACGGGGGCACGCCGAACCAGTGGCCCGAGGGGCAGCACCGGCCGCTGGATGTCGGGAGCTACCCGGATGTGCAGAGCCCATGGGGTCTTCTCGACACGGTCGGCGGTGGGCGTGAGTGGACGGAGACCTGGCGCGAGGGAGAGCTTGAGTTCCGTCATGGTCTTCGCCTGCTCATGCCGTCACAGGCGTTGTACGGCCTGAGCTCGTCGGAGCTGGGCCGCTACGGGTTCGACTCGCCCGCCTCGGGCCTATTCACACTGCGACTCGCCGCGGCGATCCCGGGGCCGGGTGTTCCGGCGCTCCTGTGCGTCGCGGCGTGCGTTGTTTCGCGACGCAGGCGGTGACGACCATCAACGAACCATGCGCGCTTCGAGCCGCGTCCTCCAAGCCGCGGCTCTGATGGTTCACTTCTTGTCGGTGGGGGCTTCGACGCGTGTCTCGGCCGGCCTGGTCTCGGCGGGTTTCTCGCCCGAGTTGCTCTGTCGTTCGTCGGGCTTGCGGGCCGACGCGTCGGTGGCGGCGTCGGTCGCCGTGGCGGCGGGCCTCGCGCCTGCGCCTGCGGGGCGAGCGCCCGGGACTGCGCCGGGGGCCTGGCCTCCGGCCTGCATCATCATGCCGGGCATGCCGCCGCGACCGCCCCCGGGGGCGCCGGTGGGGATGCCGAGGGACTTGGCCTTCTCCTGCAGGGCGGCGATCGCGGTGTCGGGGATCTCGTTGGAGACGAGTTCCGACGGGCGCGGCTCGCGGACGAGAACGCGCGAGCCCTCGTCGATGCCGGCGAGGACCTGGGCGAAGGTGTTGGAGCGCTGCCCGACGAGGACCGGGACCTTGCGGAAACGGTTGCCCTCGGGGACGACGACGTAGCGGGTGGCGCCGTCGTTGAAGACCGCCTGCACCGGGATGCTGAGCGCCTCGTTAACGCGCCCGAGGACGATCTGGGCCTCGGAGCGCATGGCGGGCTTGAGGACCTTGGCCTCTTCCTCGGTGATGTTGAGAGTGATCTTGACGGTGTATTCGCGCAGGTTGGGGTCGCGCCAGCCGCCGGACTCGGCGAGGATGCCGATGCTCGAGACGGTGCCATCGAAGGTTCGTCCCTGGACGGCGTCGACGCGGATGCTGGCGGGCTGGCCACGCCGGACGCGCCCTGCGAGGGACTCGTGGACGCGCACGCTGGCGACCATGCCGCTGGTGTCGGGGAGGATGATGAGCGCCTCGTTGGGGCGGACGGTGCGCCCGACCTGGAGGGAGGACTCGCCGCCGAACATGGCCATGCCGCGCCGCTCGCCGACGCTGGTGGCGTAGACGACCAGGCCGTCCTGCGGGGCGAAGATCTTGGTCTTGCGGAGCTGGTCCTCGAGCTTGGCGAGGCGTTCCTCGCGGATGCGCAGCGAGCGACGACGGTTGGCGACGTCGGCCTCGCGGCTGGCGAGGTTGGCGGCGTTGCGGCGCTTCACGCGCTCGAGGTCCTGCTCGGCCTCGGTGATGTTGCTCTGGAGCTGCTTGATCTGCTTGGGGCGCTCGTATTCCTCGTAGACATTCAGCTCGAGCTTGGCCTTCTGGATCTGGGCGCGTGCGCGGAGCTCGGTGATCTCGTCCTGCTTGAGCTCGTCGCGCGAGAGGAACTCGCTGTCGAAGAGGCGCTGGGAGCGCATGAACTTCTCGAGCGCGCGGTCGTGGTCCTTCTCGCTGGTCTCGATGTTCAGGCGGAGCTCCTGGAGGCGCTTGACGTCGTCGCCCTCGCTCCACTTGTTCCACTCGATCTGCGCGAGCTCGAGCTTGAGGATCGCGGCGCGATAGGCCGAGTCGTTCTCGTTGCGCTGGATCTCGAGGTTGTTCTCGGCGCCGATGAGGTCGTTGCGGGCCTGCTCGACGCGCAGCAGCTCCTCGTCGAGGTCGTTCTTGATCGTCTCGGACGCGAGCTCGACGACCAGGTCGCCCTGACGCACGCGGCTGCCCTCGGCCATCACGAACACGATGTCCGCCGGCTTCTCGAGCTCGCTGCGGATCTCGGTCTGGCGGGCCGCCTCCAGCTCGCCGTTGGCGGCGACCGTGATGTCGAACGACGAGACGGACGCCTGGAAGAGCTCGGCGCTGCTGGTCTGCGACGAGCCGGTGTCGCGCATCACGAAGTACGCGGCCCCGGCGACGACGGCGCCGGAGGCCAGCACGATCGCCAGGGGGACGGCGATCCCGCCGCGACGGGTCGGGCCGAGGCGGCGACCTCGCGAGGGGGCGGGGTGAGCGATGCTGGGGCCGGCCAGGGGGCCGGTCGTGGGGCGGGGCTGAGACATTCGGGACGGCTCCGGGGACGGAGGGAAGCGACAGGGCGGGTGAGGGGCGAGGCGAGCGACGCGACCGGGCGCGTCACGCGCCGGCGATCCGAGTGCGTAAACCGGTCATGGGCGGCTCGGTTTCGGTGAGACGCCCGAAGGACCACCTGTGTTTCGGCGACATTGGTCCGATCGATGCACCGGAGCGACTTCGGGGCGCGCATTCGTCGAAATGATGCGTCGGCGCGTCGGGCAGGGTTCTCGGGCGTGGGGAACGATCAGCCGCCGGGGGTGACGGTGTTCGTGCCCTGCTCGGGCGCCCCCGGCGCCCCCTGAGTCTCCGGAGCGTTCTCCTGTTCAGGCTGCAGCTCGGGGAGGGGATCGGGGGCTCGCGGCGCGGGGCGCGGCTGGTTGGGGTCGAAGCCCTCGACGAGCATGCCCTGAAGGGGCAGGAAGGCGCCCTGGTTCGAGACTCGCAGCTGGTCGGTCTCGAGGAGGTAGCGCAGGACCGCGACGCGGTAGTCGCGGATGGCGCTGTCGCGCGCGTTGCGCGCGTCGAGCAGGTCGTTCTCGGCGTTGAGGATGTCCTGCGACTGGACGGTGTCGATCTTGAGCTTGAGTTCCTCGAGGCGCAGCTCGTTGATGCGGATGGTTTCTTCCTGCTGGAGGATCGAGAACTGCGCGCGATCGATGTCGCGGGCTGCCTGGCGGGCGCTGATGACGATGTTGTCGATGAAGTTCTCGAGCTCGCGGATGGCGCGTTCGAGCGAGATCGTGGCCGAGCGGAGGTTGAGCCGCTCGATCTGCCGGTCGAGGGGGAGCGAGAACCGGGCCGCGACGGAGTAGTCGCCCTCGTCGGTGCGGAAGTTGGCGCCGCCGAGTCGCCGGTCGGACTGGGTCGGGATGTTGGCGCGACCGGTGAGCTCGAAGTCGGGCAGGAGCTGGTTGCGAGAGTTGGCGACGGCGCGGCGCGCGTCTTCGATCTGGTCGCGCCGGTTCTGCAGGTCGAGCCGGTAGCGCAGCGCGAGTTCGGCGGCGCCGGTGGGGGTGACGTCGGGCTCGGGGATGGTGAGGTCGACCGGGGCGAGGGTGATCTCTTCGTCGAGCGGGACGCCGATGCGGACCTTGAAGCGGTCGAGGGCGACGCGGTAGGCCTCTTTGGCGTTGAGCACGGAGTTCTCGCCGCGCAGGACCTGCTGGCGGAAGTTGTTCACGTCGAACGCGGACCGTCGGCCTGCTTCGGCGAGTTCCTGGAGGCGGCGCTGCTCGCGTCGGACGCTCTCGACGCTGGCGATCTGGTTGGCGATGTTCTGGCGCTGCAGGAGGAGGTCGAAGTAGTTGGTGCAGACGTCGACGAAGAACTGGCGCCGGAAGCGCTCGAAGCGCCGGGCGCCGTAGACGAGGTTTCGCTCGGACTGGATGAGGTCCTCGCGCGCGACCATGCCGGCGCCGCGGAGGAGCGGGATGTTGGCGGTGAGGACGATGTCGCTGGAGGAGACATAGTCCTCGGTAGCGGCGTTGCGCAGTTCGTCGGTGGCGCGCGTGACGAGCGCCGCCTCGACGTTGCCGCCGTAGGGCAGTCGCTGGGTGACGCGCAGGGTGTTGATGAGCTCGCCGACGACGCGGTACTCGCCGCCCTGGGGGTCGAGGTTGAAGGCGTCGAAGCGTGCGACGAGGTCGTCGAAGAAGCGGGGTCCCCAGCGGTGTCGTTCGATGAGGAGGCGGATCGCGTCGAGGACATAGTCCTCTTCGGCGTTGATGTATTCGCGCGCGTTGGACTGGGAGGTGCGCAGGACGGTGCTGAGGTCGACGACGCGCGCGTCCTCGGGGATGTCGAGGAAGGTGTCGAGGCGCTCGAGGCGCCGCTCGGCGCTGATGGGCGGCCGATCGCGGAAGGGGAGCTCGTCGGCGTCGGGGTTGACGCTGGGGGGCTGCTCCTCGAACGCCGGGCGTTCGGGGCGGACCTGGCTGGGGTCTCGCATGACCGGCTCGGGGACTCGCGCGTCGGCCCCGAGGGCGTTGGTCCGCCTGGCGAGCAGTTTCTCGATGTCACGATCGACCGAGCTGATGTTGGTGCAGCCCGGGGTGAACGCGAAGCAGGCGCCAGCGACCGCCAGAAGGGACGCGATGCGGGTCGGGCTCGCGCAAATCCCGCGCCAGGCCCCGGAAAGAGGGTTCTGACGGGCGTGAGAGCGATGGGGTGAGGGGGGTCGCATGGGGGGGCGAGTCTACCGAGTTCGCGCGCAGGCGTTGCGAGGAGCCCGAATGAGACCTATTCTCGCCCTCACGAAACGCGCCACTCTCTCGAGCGTGCGCGTCGCGGCGATCGCCTGTTCGCGGGGGTCCGCCGCCCCTCTCCCTCACCGCGTGCACGCGACCCCAGGAGCGCGATCCACCCTATGCCGAGCATCACCTTCGACGGCCAGAGCTTCCTCCTCGACGGACGCAGGCACTGGCTCGTCGCCGCGCAGGTGTGCTACGCCTCGGTCCCTCGGGCGCTGTGGGCCGACCGCCTGCGCGCCGCGAAGCAGGCCGGGTTCAACACGATCCTCGTGCCCGTCCCGTGGTGCTTCCACGAGCCGCGCGCGAATGTGTACGACTTTGAGGGCGATCGAGACATCCGCACCTTCGTTGAGCTCATCGGCGAGATGGGCCTGCTCGCGATCCTGCGCCCCGGCCCGGTCATCGGCGATTCGTGGGATATGGGTGGCATGCCGGCCTGGGCCGGCACCCTCAAGCCGCCGGAGAAGACCGAGCCCAACCCCAAGATCGCCAAGGTCCGAGGCGGCGCGCCCGAGTTCCTCGAGGCGGTCTCGCGCTGGTTCTCCAACCTCGCCGGGCAGATCAAGAACCTCCAGGTCGCCCAGGGCGGCGCGATCGCGATGATCCAGGTCGAGCACCGCTGGTTCTGCGGCGACGACGACGCGTCCGATCGCTATCTCTCCGAACTCGGTCGCTTCCTGCGCGAGAGCGGCTTCACCGTCCCCTTCGTCAACTGCAACAACCTCTTCCAGCCCGTCGAGGGCGAGATCGACGGCTGGTCGGGCTCCGACCAGCTCCTCGCGATGTTCCGCCAGCTGCGCGTGGTGTCGCCCTCGACGCCGCGCCTGCTCATGGAGTTCGCGAACTCGCCGGTGACCGCGTGGGGCGAGCACCCGCCGACGGTTTCTCCGGCCGAGGCGCAGCGCACGCTCGTCGAGGCGACCGCCGCCGGCGCGCAGTTCGTCGTGTCGCGGTTCGCGCCGGGCTCGTTCTTCGAGTTCTACGGCGGGCGACGCGCGGGCGACTCGCAGGGCTTCTCGTGCTCGCAGCCGGGCGATTACAACTCGATGCTCACCTGCGCCGGCCTGCGCACGCCGGCGTATTTCACGATGAAGCGCCTCGCGACCTTCGCGTCACGGTTCGGGCGCGTTCTCTCGGGGCTCGACCCGTCCTACCAGCCCATCGGCATCGCGCCGACGCCGGGCGCCAAGGGCGTGAGCGTCGTGCACACCCACGGGCAGCGCGGCGGGATCGCGTTCGTCTTCGCGTCCAAGGGCCATGACCCGATCGACCTGCTCACCGCCGACGGGCGCGTGCTGCGCGTCAGCACGGGCGATCAGGACTGCGCGTGGTTCCTCTTCGACACGCACCTGCACGGGCGCTCCACGCTGGATTTCTGTTCGCTGCAGCCCTTCGCCCAGGTCGGCAAGGTCTTCGTGTGTTTCGGCCCCGCCGGCGCGAAGGGCGTCCTGTCGATCAACGGCGCCGAGCTGCCGGTCGAGGTCCCCACCGGCAAGACCCCGGTGATCGAGGAGCTCGAGAACACCACGGTCATCGTGTGCTCGGAGGCGATGATCGACGCGACCTACGCGACCGACGAAGCGGTGTTCGTGGGCGTCGCCGGGCTCGACGCCGACAACGAGCCCGTGCCGCACCCGGATTTCCGCACGCACTACCGCGTCGCGTCCGACGGGAAGGTGGACAAGAGCGCCGCCGGCTCGGGCAAGAAGGCGCCCGCGCTCGAAGCGCCGGCGCTCGACGAGTGGTCCTCCGCAGCGCAGACGCAGTACCTCGAGGGCGAGAGCGAGCGCTACGCGACTATCCCGGCGCTCGCGTCGATGCACGACCTGGGCGCGCCGTACGGCTACGGGTGGCTGCGCCTGCGGTTCAATTCGAAGAGCGCGTCGAAGGTCAAGGCCGGGATGTTCGACCTCAGCGATCGCGCGCACGCGTACCTCGACGGGCAGTTCGTCGAGATCGCGGGCGACGGGCCCGGCGCGTCCGGGCGCGTCGTGGGCCTGCCCCTCAAGAAGCGCAAGCACACCCTCACGCTGCTGGTCGACAACATGGGGCGCGTCGACGGCGGCTCGCACATGCACCGGCGCAAGGGCCTGGTGGGCGAGATCGTGCAGGCCGGCGACCTCAAGCCCGGCAAGGCGACCCTCGAGCAGGGCGACCCGCTCGCGCCGCTGACCTGGCGCACGCCGCTCATGGGCCTGCGCACCGGCGTTCGCACCCACCCGGACCGCGTGACATGGTCGTTCCAGCACCGGCGCAAGACGCCGGTGTTCATGGAAGTCCTGCGCTGCCCGGCGCCGGCGCTCGTGCTGGTGAACAACACGATCGTGGACTTCGTCGACGCCGGCGAGCGCGCCGTCGTGCGCATGGAGAACACCAGCGACGAAGCGCCCTTCAAGGCAGGCAAGAACACGGTCCAGCTCGCGATCATCGCCGACCCCGTCGCCGGGGGGCGCGAGCCGGCGGACATCCTCGCCGAGCTCGACAAGGCCACCTCGTTCTACGAGGGCGAAGAGGTCCTCACCGACAAGGCCGACATCGCCTTCGCCAAGTGGGAGCCCCCGGCGGACGACGCCTTCCACAGCGCGACCAAGACCGCAATCCGCAAGGCGGCGCCCGAGGGCGTTCCCATGTGGTGGCGCACCACCTTTGTTGTCCGTTCGCTCGCCGAGCCGCTCTTCCTCGACATGGGCGGCATGACGAAGGGCCAGATCTATCTCAACGGGCGCAACCTCGGCCGATACTTCGTCGCGACCAACGACTCCAAGGATGTCGGCCCGGTCACGAAACACTGGCTGCCCGAGTCGTGGCTCAAGGTCGGCCAGCCGAACATCGTCACCATCTTCGACGAGCACGGCGCCGCGCCGGGCAAGATCAAGCTGGTCTACGACACCTCGGCCGGCATGATGGTGTGAGGGAGAAGGCAGCGGGGAGCAGGGAGTGGGGAGCAGGGGGAGCGTTCAGGCGCACCCTGTTGCCCGGGCTGTTTCATTCGATGCCGTCGCGCATGGCGCGCCGGAGGAAGGCGTCGGTGGTTCTGGGGAACATCGACGCCAGCCCGATCGCGGTTCGCGTGGGCAGGCTCGTCCAGACCTCCGGCTTCGGTTTGCGCAGGCACTTGACGATCGCGCCGGCGACGCGCTCGGGCGTCTGCATCGCGAAGCGCGGGGTGCGCTTGGTGAACTTCGCGGCCTCGCTGCGCGAGTCGGCCGTGTCGAAGAATTCCGTGAGCGTGCCGATCGGGTGGACCGTCGAGACGAACACGCCTTTGCCGCGCAGCTCGACGCCCATCGCGCGCCCGACATGGTGCTGGGCCGCCTTCGTCGCGCTGTACGCGGAATAGACCGGCGTGGGGAACCGCCCCAGGCACGACGAGCAGATCAGCAGGTGGCCGCGGTTCTGGTCGAGCATCGCGGGGGTCGCGGCGTCGAGGAGGCGCAGCGTTCCGAAGAAATTGACCTCGAAGATGTCGCGCCACTGCTGCGCCGTGGTCTTGTGCGCCGTGGCCTCGAAGCCGTAGCCCGCGTTCGCGTAGGCCGCGTAGACGGGGCCGAATCGCTCGGCGCAGAGGGCGATCAGGCGCTCGCACTCGCCTTCTTTCGTGACATCGCAGGGCGCGAAGGCGGCTTTGCCGCCGGCGGACTCGATCTCTCGCGCGAGCGACTCGAGCCGGTCGGTCCGGCGCGCGCCGAGCACGACGGGCATCCCGGCGCGTGCGCACGCGCGCGCCGTCGCGGCGCCGATGCCGCTGCTCGCGCCGGCGATCACGATCGGTTTGCCTGTCAGGTCGATCGCCACGGGGTCACTCCTTGACGATCAGACTCTCACCCGTCATCTCGGGGGGGTTGTCCATGCCGATCATGTCGAGCAGCGTCGGCGCGATGTCGGCGAGGCGCCCGCCCTCGCGCAGGCGACGCCCCTTGAACGCGTCGCCCACGACGATAAGGGGCACCTCGTAGGTGGTGTGCGCCGTGTGGGGGTTGTTGGTCTCGGGGTCCCACATCTGCTCCGCGTTGCCGTGGTCGGCGGTGACGATCGCGGACCCGCCCAGCGCCGCGACTTCGTCGAGGATCGCGCCGACGCAGCGGTCGACGGTCTCGCAGGCCTTGACGGCGGCGTCGAGTTTGCCGGTGTGCCCGACCATGTCGCCGTTGGCGAAGTTCACGACGATGACGGGCTCGCCCTGCGCGCCGTCGCTGTCTTTCCACGCGCGAAGGCGCGCGAGCACCTCGTCGCGAACCTCGTTGGCGCTCATCTCGGGCTTGAGGTCGTAGGTCGAGACGCGCGGCGACTGGACGATGCCGCGACGCTCGCCCTCGAAGGGTTCGTCGCGGTAGTCGTTGAAGAAGAAGGTGACATGGGGGAACTTCTCGGTCTCGGCGCAGCGGAACTGCGAGACGCCGTGCGTGCTGAGCCACTCGCCAAGGATGTTCGTCATCTTGGGCGCCTTGGGGAAGGCGACATGGACATAGGGGCGCAGGTCGTCGGAGTAGCCGGTCATCGTGACGAAGAAGAGGCCGAGCCGCGCGCCGCGATCGAAGCCCTTCTCGCCCGTGTCGGGCGAGGGCTTCATGGCGCCGTAGAACTCGGGCAGCACGAAGGCGCGGCAGATCTGGCGGGGGCGGTCGCCCCGGTAGTTGACGAAAATCACGCTGTCGTTGTTGGTGACGCGCTTGGCGAGGGCGTCCTTGATGTCGGCGCCGATCATCGCGGGCGTGATGAACTCGTCGCCACGCTGCGAGTCGTTCGAGGGCTTGTCGTAGTAGGAGCGCACGGCGTCCATCGCGGTCGGGAAGATCGAGGTGTCTGCCGCGCGAGCGCCCTGCCCGGTCAGGCAGGTGTACGCGGCCCTCGTTCGTTCCCAGCGGTTGTCGCGGTCCATCGCGTAATAGCGACCGATGACCGAGCCGATCTGCCCGACGCCCAGTTCCACACACTTCCGCTCGACGCGCTCGACGAACTCCAGCCCGCTGAACGGGCCGGTGTCGCGTCCGTCGGTGAACAGGTGGATGTAGACGCGTTTGTGGTCGAGGCGCTTGCAGAGCTCGATGCTGGCGAACAGGTGGTCCAATTGCCCGTGCACGCCGGCGTCGGACGCGATGCAGAACAGGTGGACGGCGCCGCCGGTCTCTTTGGCCTTCTGGACAGCGGCGCGCAGGACGAAGTTGTCGTAGAACTGGCCCTCGCGGATCGAGAGCGTGATGCGCACCGATTCCTGGTAGACGATGCGCCCTGCGCCGATGTTCTGGTGCCCGACCTCGCTGTTGCCCATGGTCCCGTCGGGGAGGCCGACGTCCTCGCCGCTGGTGCGGATGAGGGTGGAGGGGAACTCGCGCATCAGGCGGTCGTCGACGGGGGTGTCGGCGAGTTTGATCGCGTTGAACGCGTCGTGCTCGGGGTGGGGGTTGCGCCCCCAGCCATCGCGGATGATGAGGACGCAGGGCGTGTTGCGCAGGGTGGGCATGTCGGCCTCAGCTGATCGCCGCGAGCAGCGTGTCGTTGTCGATCGCGTCCTTGAGTTCGCGGGTGTTGACCCACTTGACCCTGCGGTCGGGGCCGATGACCACGGTGCCGCGGGACGCGACGTTGAGCGGGGCGAAATAGAACCCGTACGCGCGGCACACCTGGCGGTGCAGGTCGGCGAGCAGGGGGATCCTGATGCCGATGGCCTCGGCCCAGGCCTTGTGCGCCCAGGGCGAATCGCAGGAGATGCCCACCACGGCGGCGCCCTTGTCCTTGAACTTCGCGATGTCGCGTGTGAAGCAGCCCATCTCGGTCGAGCACACGGCGCTGAAGTCGAAGGGGTAGAACGAAAGGACGACGTCTTTGCCCTGCGCAAGCAGCTCGCTGAGGGTCACGTCCTTGCGGTCCTGGTCCTGCAGGGTGAAATCGGGGGCGAGCTCGCCGACTCGGATCGGGGTGTCGCGGGGCGTGAGGGTCTCGTGCGTGGCGGTGGTCATGGGGCGGTGCGCTCCGTGGGTGAGCCCGGGGTGGATGATCGGTGAAGAACGCGAGCGGGCGCTTTCGGCCCGAACCCGTTGCCTGTACGATAGGGTCGTCGCGGCGAGCGCCGGCGCAGGACGCGCCCCGCCCGGCCCCGATGGGTCGCCCTCGACGGCGCCCGGAACGAGACTCGCGGAGGATTCGCGATGCCGACCGAGACCGACAACCGACAGGGCCCAGGCGTGGGCGACCCCGTGCTGCGCGAGCGGTACGAGACCGTCCGGGCGCGCATCGCGAGGGCCGCCTCCCGGATCGGACGCAACGGGTCCGATGTGATGCTGGTCGCGGTGACGAAGCACGCCGACCCGTCGCAGATCCGCGATCTGATCGCGATGGGGCACCGCGACTTCGGCGAGAACCGGGTGCAGAACCTCGTGCAGCGGGCCGCGATGGCGGAGGAGTTCCTCGCCCGGGCCCGCACCCTCAAGGGCGTCGCCGGGGAGGGCGCGAGCAGCGCCGCGGCCAGCGAGGGCGTGCGCTGGCACATGATCGGGACGCTCCAGCGCAACAAGGTCAAGAAGGCCATCGAGCTGTCGCGCCTGATCCACACCGTCGACAACCTGCGCCTCGCGGAAGAGATCCACGCCTTCGCCGTCAAACGCAAGGAACCTGTGGAGGTGCTGCTCCAGGTCAACTGCTCGTTCGAGGCGCAGAAGGGCGGGATCGCGATCGCCGCCGCCATGCCCCTCGCCGAGCAGATCGAGAGCATGGTCAACGTGCGCCTCCGCGGCCTGATGACCATGGCCGCCTACAGCGACAACCCCGAGGACGCGCGCCCGGCGTTCCAGCGCCTTCGCGAGCTCTTCGAAGAGATGCGGAAGCGCGGCTACTCCGACGGGCGATTCAACATCCTCTCGACGGGCATGTCGGGCGATTTCGAGGTCGCGATCGAGGAGGGCTCCAATCTGGTGCGCGTCGGGAGCGCCATCTTCGGCGAGGCCCCTGCCAACGCCGACGAGCCCGACGACGAGCGCGAGGAGCCCGGCGACGCGGAGGGTGAGGAAGGCCTCCCTTTCCCTGAGGTCGTCTCGGACCGCGAACGCGCCGCGCGGTGACGCGCCGACTTAGTCCGGGTTCGGCGCCGGCGCACGAGCCGGCAGCACGCGGATCACGACGCGCGCCGGGTCGCCTCGCACATCGGTGAAGGTGTTGATCCACGACGAGGGCCCGTACGCGGCCGGGTGGTCGGCGGCGAAGACGTGCCGGACCTCGCCCACGCCCGGGGGCGTGACGGTGACGACGAGCCGGTTGTACGTCGCCGCGATGAGCGTGACCGCGCCGTCCTGGTCGGTGACGCCCTCGGCGGTGGTCGGCGGGGCCGGGTTGATGGTGCGCGCGTAATCGATGAAGACGGTCGCGCCCTCGACGGGGCGCTCGGTCAGGCGTTCACGCACCTCGACCGTGAGCGGCGCGTAGGTGTAGCCGCAGCCCGTCAGCAGCAGGGCCGCGAGCCACCCGATCGACAGCGTGACGGCTCGGTTCATCGGGCGTTCTCCAGCGCGTAGGGCCACCAGCGGGTGTTGGCGGTGGGTGGGAAGGTCGTGATCTCTCGGGTGCGCGTGTCGAAGCGGAAGCGCATCGGGGGCGCCGCCCACGCTGGGTTGTCGGACTCGAACGCGAGCATCGGGGGCGGGGAGAGTTCGAGGAGGTAGGGCGCCTTCGTGCGCAGTCGAAGCGACGCGACGCCGTCACGGTTCGTTGAGGCCGCTTCCTCGACGGCATCGAGCGAGAGCGCCTCGTCGATCGTGGCGGAGTTGAGGGGCAGGGGCACCAGCCCGGAATTGAGCGAGATGGCGCGCACGCGGACGCCCTGCGCCGGCTCGCGCGAGTCGGCGTTCACCACGCGGACATCGAATTCGCGCACTGACGAGCACCCCGTCGCGAGGACGCACGCCGCAAGCGAGATGGAGCAGAGCCGTCGCATATCCGAAAGCATACAACCCCGCACACTGCCCCGCTCCCTACTCCTCCAGCGTCTTCTTCCGGCGCAGGATGTGGTGGTAGTGCTGCGCGAAGCGGTGCGCCTCGTCGCGGATCGCCTGGCAGAGTTTCAGCCCGGCGTTGGTGCGCGACAGCCGGATCGGCTCGCTGCGCTCCTGCGTATAGATCAGTTCCTCGCGCTTCGCGAGCGAGATCACCATCGGGGGTTTCACATCGAGCGTCGCGAACGCCTCCATCGCGGCGTGCAACTGGCCCAGCCCGCCGTCGATGAGGATCACATCGGGGTACAACTCGTGCCCCTCGCCCGCCTCGCGGTAGCGCCGGGAGACGACCTCGCGGATCGACGCGTAATCGTCGTTGTCGGCGCTCGTGATCTTGTAGCGCCGGTACTCGTTCTTGAGCGGGCGCCCGTCGACGAAGCAGACCTTGCTGCCGACGGTCTCGCCCCCCTGCAGGTGCGCGATGTCGATCGCTTCGAGACACCGGATCGGCGCGTCCATCCCCAGCGCCTTCTGCAGCGAGACCAGCGCCTTCTTCGGGTTCTCGATCAGGACCTCGGACTCCGGCTGCCAGCCGTCGCGCTTCGAGGCGCGCTCGTCGAGTTTCTCGATCGCTTTGATCTGGTCGCGCAGCGTCGCGGCGCGCTCGAACGCCAGCACGCGCGACGCCGCCTCCATCTCCTCGCGCATCTCGCGCAGCATCACCGAGCGCTTCGTCCCCAGGAACTTCACCAGCCGGTCGATGTCCTCGCGGTAGGCGGGTTTGGAGACCTTGTCGGCGCACGGCGCGGTGCACTGGTGGATGTTGTAGAGGATGCAGGGCCGGAAGAAGCGGTTCTTCGGGTCGTTCTCGGCGATATCGAGCGTGCAGGTGCGGAACCTGAACACGCGCTGCAGCAGCGTGACCGCCTCGCGCAGCGCGTAGGCGCTCGTGAAGGGGCCGAAGATCTTGGCGCCCCTGATCTCCGGGTCGGTCGGGTTGCGCGTCACGAACACGCGCGGGAAGTCCTCGCGCACCGTGACGGCGAGGTAGGGGAAGGTCTTGTCGTCGGTCAGCCGGACATTGAACTTCGGGTGGATGTCCTTGATCAGCCGGTTCTCGGTGAGCAGCGCCTCCCACTCGGTCTCGCAGTCGAGGGTCTCGAAGTCCTCGACCAGGTCGAGCATCGACGACTTCAGGTGGCCGAGTTCCGCGCTGGGCACGAAGTACGACGACACCCGGTCGCGCAGGCGGGCGGCCTTGCCGACATAGAGCACCACGCCCTTCTCGTCCTTCATCAGGTAGACCCCGGGCGTCGCGCCCAGCGAGCGGGCCTTCTTCAAAAGACGAACAAGCCGCTCGTCGCGAGGGGGTTCACCCCCGCTCGAAACGAGCGGATCCGGGATGGGTTCGGGCTCGCCGGTGTGCGGCTGACTCACGGGGGATCATACGAGTAATGCGACGACCGGGACCAAGCGTCGTGGCGCCCGCTGCGCGTGCACCACGCCACCCCACCCCTCTTCCCCATTGCCCATTGCCGACTGCCTATTGCCTCTTCCCCTTGTCCTTCCTGTCGCTCCGGAAATCCCCCTTCTTCTTGTCGCGGCTCTTGGAGCGCTTCGAGCGCTTCTGCGCGCCGGTCATGCCCTTGAAGCCCGCGCCCTCCGCCTTCGCCACGCCCCCGCCCTCGGCGCCGAGTTTCAGGTGGATCTTCTTGTCCTTGCCCGCCTCGCGCGCGTCGGCGTCGGCGACGATCAGTTCCATCTGGCGGCGCGGCAGGTCGACCGCCGCGATCGCGATGACGATCTTGTCGCCCATGCTGTACGAGCGCCCGGTGGACTGCTCGACGAGCGAGCCGCTCTTGTCGTCGATGCGCCAGCGCCCGCTGACGATGCGCCCGTCGGGGAGTTTCACGGGAAGGTCCTGCGACTTCACGAGCCCCTCGACGAGGAACTTGTCGAGCTGCACGAACACGCCGGCGGGCGAGACGCCCGTGACGACACCCTCGAAGGGCTCGCCCAGGTGCTCGCTGAGCAGTTGCAGCACGAGGAAGTTGCGGAGTTCGCGCTCGGCGCCCGCGGAGTTCACCTCGGTGTTGGAGCAGTGGCGCCCGACCGTCACGAGGTCGTGCTCGCTGGGCAGAACTTCCCGGAGTTTGGCGCCCATGCGCTTCTGCTCGTTCTCGTCGTGGGGCGGCTTGCTGCCGTTCTCGGTGCGCGCGAGGTAGGCGGCCAGCGCGCGGTGCACCGTGAGGTCGGGGTAGCGCCGGATGGGCGAGGTGAAGTGCGCGTACGCCTCGCTGGCGAGCGCGAAGTGCCCGATGAGCGCTGGGGAATACTCGGCCTTGGTGAGCGTGCGGAGGATCGCGAAGTGGATCGCGCGGGCGGCGGGCGTGCCGCGGGTGTTCTCGAGGATCGACTGGAGTTCTTCGCGTGAGGGGCTCTTGGGGATGCGCACGCCCGCGACGCTGAAGGACTGGCGCAGGTCGTCCATCGCGCCGGGCGCCGGCTCGGGGTGGATTCGGCGCAGCAGTGGCACGCCGAGCCGTTCGAAGAGGCGGGCGGAGGCCTCGTTGGCCTCGACCATGCACATCTCGATGAGCGTGTGCGTGTACGCGTCGTCCTCGGGCTCGGCGTCGATGACCCTGGCGGCGCGCCCGGGCACATCTTCGAAGATCAGTTCGACCTGGGGCAGGTCGAGCCGGATCATGCCCTGCTTCATGCGCCGGCGCATGATGACCTTCGAGAGCTCGTTGAGCATGTGCAGCGCGTCGAGCAGTTCCTCGGTGTAGTTCGGCTCGGTCTTGGCGTGCTTCTTCGCCTCTTCCTTGTTCCCGTCGATCAGCGCCTGGGCCTCGAGATAGGTCAGTCGCTTGAATGAGTTGATGCAGGTGCTCGAGAAGCCCGAACGCAGGACCTTGCCGTCCTTGTTGTACTCCATGAACGCCGACTTGGCGTAGCGCGGCACGCGCTCCTGCAGCGAGCAGATGCCGTTGGAGAGCAGCTCGGGCAGCATGGGCAGCACGACGCGCGGGAGGTAGGTCGAGTTGCCGCGTTCCTTGGCCTCAAGGTCGAGGGGCGAACCCTCGGGGATGAAGTGCGCGACATCGGCGATGTGCACGCCCAGGCGCCAGCCGCCGTCCTTGGTGCGCGAGATCGAGAGCGCATCGTCGAAGTCGCGCGCGTCGGGCGGGTCGATCGTGAGGATGAACTCTTTGGTGATGTCCTCGCGCCCGCCGAACTTGTCGAAGCCCTTGCCCTGCTTGATCGCGTAGTCGACCTCTTCGTCGTAGCGGGCGGCGGCCTCGCGCGCCTGGCGCAGGCAGTCCTCGGGGAACTCCTCCGACAGGTTGTACGCGGCGATGACGGCGGCGGTCTCGACATCGGGCGCGCCCGACTTGCCGAGCACCTCGGTGATCACGCCCTCGCCCAGCATCTGGCCCTCGGGCGCGTGGAGGAGCTCGAAGACGACCTTGTCGCCCTCGACGGCGTTCTTGGCGCCGACATCCTTCACGGAGATCAGGTCTGTCAGCAGTTTGCCGTCGGGCTGGACATAGAACGAGCCGCCGCGCTTGACGAGTTCGCCGGTGAAGGCGGACTGCTTGCGCTCGAGGACCTCGACGATGACGCCCACGAAGGGCGACTGCCCGGGCTGGTTGCGCCCCTTCTGGCGGACGACCTTGGCGCGGACGAGGTCGCCGGTGATGGCGTCGCCGGTGTCGCCGGGGGGCACGAAGAGGTCGCCGTGCTCGTTGGCGTCGCGCGGGATGATGAAGCCGAAGCCCTTGGGGTTCTTCTTGAAGAAGCCGACGAGCTCGGCGCCGATGGGGGGCAGGCGGACGAGGTTGTCCTCGCCGACGATCAGCTGGCCTTCCTCGACGAGGATGGATATGGCGGCGCGGAAGTCGGGGATCTCGTCCTTGGGGACGGAGAGGTCCTCGGCGAGCTGGTAGATGTCGCCCGGCTCGTAGTTGCGGTGGCGGACATGCTGCAGGATGGGGCGTTGGAAGCGGAGGGGCATGGGGAGAGTGTAGGGCGCCGCGGATTTGTGTCCTTTCGGCGGCGATGACTGGGATTTCACGGCTGGCGGTCGCGGGTTGACGCGGCGCGGGCGAGCTTTATTCTGGGGCGTCGTGTGTGGAGGGTTCGCTGATGTCCGAGCGGGATCGTGTCATCATCGCCGTGGGGCTGCTCGTGTTGGCGGCGGTCGCGGCGTTGGCGGGGATGCTGCTGCTCGTCCGCGGGGCCGGGAAGACGCAGATCGGCAAGCGGCGCGAGGGGCAGATGATGACGCTGTGGGGCGCGCTGGCGCTCGGGTGCGGGTTCCTGCTGCTGCGCGCGGCGGCCGGGGTGTTGGGGTGAGCGACGACGGCGCGGCGGCGGCGCACTACCCTCTGTGAACCCCTGAGAGATCGCCCATGCAGCCCCACCATCGCACCATGATCGGCGTCGCGCTCTTTGCCCTCCTCGCGGCGATGATCGGCGCCGGCGCGCTGCTGCTGCGCAAGGCGATGGCCAAAAAGCGGCTGGGAGAGCGGCAGGAGGCGCAGTCGCTGGTGCTGGGCGCGATGGCGCTGCTCTTCGGCGCGTACATCGTGCTGCGCGTGGCGATCGGGGTGGTCAGCGAGGGGTGAGGGGCGGGCCTCAAGACCCTCCCCATGCCCACTCCCGCGAGCGGGAGGGGGGGGGAAGAAAAGAGAGAGAGAAAGGCAGAAGGGAAGCCCGGAGGAGGGGTAGCCATCACCTGGCCTCCCCCACGCAGCGCGTAGGGGAGGGAGGGGATTCGGAGCGGAGGCAGAACACCGTGGCACGGGCTGCGCCCGTACCACGCCACCCACTCTTACTTCTTCCTCCGTGCTTTCTGCGACCTCTGCGGTGAATCTCTTGTTGATGCGGATCGATGGAAGATCGCATCACACTCGCTGCGCTCGTGTGATGGCGCCGAGATTATTCCGTCAGCTGCGATTCGCGGGAGTTCTCGAGGAAGCCGGCGAGTTTGCGCGAGCGGACGGGGTGCTGGAGTTTGCGGATGGCCTTGGCCTCGACCTGTCGCACGCGTTCACGGGTGACCTTGAAGATGCGTCCGACTTCTTCGAGGGTGTAGGTGTAGCCGTCGCCGATGCCGTAGCGGAGTTTGATGATCTCGCGCTCGCGGTAGGTGAGGGTCTTGAGCACCTGCTCGATGCGGTTCTTGAGCATCTCGTTGCCGGCGGTGGAGGCCGGCGCTTCCTGGCGCTCGTCCTCGATGAAGTCGCCGAAGTAGGAGTCTTCGTTCTCGCCGACGGGTCGGTCGAGGGAAACGGGGTGGCGCGAGATCTTGAGGACGCGGCGCACCTCGTCGGTGGTCATCTTCGCGCGCTCGGCCACCTCTTCCATCGTGGGCTCGATGCCCATCTCCTGGAGGAGCGCTTTCTGGATGGTGCGCAGTTTGGTCATCGTCTCGATCATGTGGACCGGGATGCGGATGGTGCGCGCGTGGTCGGCGATGGCGCGGGTGATGGCCTGCCGGATCCACCAGGTGGCGTAGGTGGAGAACTTGTAGCCGCGCTTGTACTCGTACTTGTCGACGGCGCGCATCAGCCCGGTGTTGCCCTCCTGGATGATGTCGAGGAAGGACAGGCCGCGGTTGCGGTACTTCTTGGCGATGGAGACGACCAGGCGGAGGTTGCCTCCGGAGAGGTCGCGCTTGGCCTGCTCGTATTCCCAGTAGATGGTGTCGACGACCTGGATGCGGCGCATGAGCTCTTCGGGGTCGGCGCAGACGAGGGTGCGCAGGCCGGCGAGTTCTTCCTTCATGACGGCGACGTCGTCGGCGTCGTAGCGCGAGGCGCCGCGGGCGGCCTTGGCGATCTCGCGCTGGAGCTCGGCCATCTTCTGGGCGACGCTCTTGAGCTTGCGGAAGATGGGCGTGAGGCGGCTGGTGCGCAGGGTGCACTCTTCGCAGAGCGTGGCGATGCGCCGGCGGCGCGTGGCGAGGCGGGCCTCGATGGACTCGATGGCCTTGGCGTCTTTGGCGGCGCGGGCCTCGACGAGGGCTTCCCAGTCGGCGCGCGCGAGTTCGAGGAGTTTGCGGATGGTGGGCGCGTTGGCGGGGATGCGCTTGCCGAGCTTGCCCTTGCTGTCGGCCTCGGCGGTGGAGATGCGCATGGTGCGGTCGAAGGGCAGCTCGCCGCGCTCGACCTGGAGGAGCGTGTCGAGGGCCTGCGCGGCGCAGTAGTCGAGTTCGAGGACGCGCCGGCGATAGACCATGCGCGTGAGTTCGATCTTCTTGGCGAGTCGGACCTCCTCGTCGCGGGTGAGGAGGGGGATGGAGCCCATCTGGGTCAGGTACATGCGCACCGGGTCGTCGATGCGCTTGGTGGCGCTGTCGGCCTCGAGGGCGCGGGCGAGCTCGCGGGCCTCGTCCTCGTCGAGGAGGCCCTCGTCGATGGCGCTCATGAAGAGGCGTTCGGCGCGGGCCTTCTGGGCGGCGACGGACTTCGCGGAGCCGTTGAGCGACGCGGTCTGCTGCGCGTTGTCTGGCGCGGCGGGGGTCTGGCCGCTGGCGAGGGCGAGGGCGTTCTCGGAGGCGACGCGCGCGGCTTCGCGCAGGCGCCAGCACCGGACATCGCGCAGGTCCTTGAAGGGGATCGCGAGTCGGTCGGCCTCGTGGAGGACCTCGTCGATGCGCATCATGTCGCAGAGATCGTCGGGGATGTCGTCGTTGAGCTCGTCGTAGCCCATCCAGCCGCGCTCGAGGGAGCGCTGGAAGAGGGTGCGGAGTCGGTCGCCGAAGGTCTCGGGGAGTTTCGTGTGTGCGGGCACGGGGGACTTCTCCGGGAGGGTCGTATCGTGGGCAGCGCGGAGCGGAGAGGCGAAACGAGACGCTGGTTATTGGAGCGCAGAGGCGTGAGGTTGCGGGACAAAGCCGAGCGAGAATCGATGGATCAGATCAGGGGGGTGTGCTGGCGGGTCTGGGGACGGCGGTGGGCATGCGCCCGTGGCGCGCGTGCGCCTCGAGCAGCGCCTGGAATCGGGCGTTGGAATCGGTCGCGGTGGCGCGAGCGGCGGCGACGTCGAGGCGTGCGAGGCAGTCGCGCAGGGTCTTGAGCCGCCGCGCGCGGTCCCCTTCGCAGGGGAGTTCGGCGCGCATCATCAGCTCGCCAGCGCCGGTGCGCGCGTTGGCGGATGGCATCGCTGCGAGGAGCGAGGTCGCGGCGCAGTCGTCGCCGGCGTGCAGCATGGCGAGGAGGGTCTGGGCGACCTCGGCGCACGCCGGGTGCGTGAAGCGGTGCGCCTCGAGGGCGCCGACCTCGTCGTCGCGCAGGTCGTGGAACAGCGTGGGGTCTGCCAGCAGCGCGCCGAGCGCCTGCTCGCCGGGGCCGTTGGGGATGACGCCCAGGCCTGCGCGGGCCGAGCCGGTGGGGGCGGCGTCGGGGTCGGTCGCGTCGTTCTCGCCCACGCGCGCGGGCCTGCTCGCGCTCCTGGACGCGTGGCGGCGGAGGGTCTGCTCGATGTCGGATTCCGTGACGCCGGCGATCGTCGCGAGCCGGCGCACGACGCGCCGCTTGCGGATGGGCTCGAGGTTGAGCAGGCCCAGCTCGACGAGGCGCTGCGCGTCGTTCTCGACGAGCTTCGCGACGCTCGACATGCCCTCGCCGGCGGCGCGCTGGCGCAGTCGCGCGAAGCGGAAATCCAGCGCGTCCATCGCGCCGGCGAGCGCCTCGCGGAAGCGTTCGGCGCCGCCCTCCTGCTTGAGGAGTTCGTCGGGGTCTTTGCCCCCGGGGAGGACGCACATCTTCACATCGATGGGCGCGTTGAAGAAGATCTCGATGGCTCGATCGGCGGCGCGCTGGCCGGCTTCGTCGGCGTCGAAGAGCAGGACGACGGTGTCGCAAAGGCGTTCGAGCTGGCGCGCGTGGTCGCGCGTGAGCGAGGTGCCGAGCGTGGCGACGACGTTGCGCACGCCGGCCTGGTGGCAGGCGATGACATCGGTGTAGCCCTCGGTGATGATCGCGGTCTTGGTGTCCTGGATGGCCTTGCGCGCCAAGTGGAGGGCGTAGAGGTTCTTGCCCTTGTCGAAGAGCGCGGACTCGGGGCTGTTCAGGTACTTGGGCTCGTCCTCGTCGCGCATCTTGCGCCCGCCGAAGCCGATCACGCGCCCGATCTGGTCGTGGATCGGGAAGATCAGGCGGTGGCGCAGCGCGTCGTACATTCCCGTTTCACGCTCGCGGCGCTTGAGCAGGCCCAGCGCGAGGAAGGGCGCCGGGTCCATGTTCTTGGAGGCGATGGTGCGTTCGAGCCCGTCCCAGCGGTCGGGGGCGGCGCCGATGCCGAACTCCTCGACCATCTGCGGCGCGATGGCGCGCTTCTGGACTGTCTCGCGGGCGACGGCGCCGTGCTCGGCGTGGCGGAGGATGGTGCGGAAGAAGTCGTGGGCGAAGGCGGCGGCGTCGAAGAGCTGCGCGCGAGTTGAACGGGACTCGCTGTCGCCTTGCGCAGCGTTGGCGGCGTCTGGTCGCGGGTTCCAGGGCGTGAGTTCGACGCCCGCGCGATCGGCGAGGAATTTGAGGGCCTCGCGGAAATCCATCTTGAAGTAGTTGATGACGAAGTCGAGCGCGTTGCCCCCGGCGCCGCAGGAGAAGCAGTGGTAGATCTGCTTGGAGGGGACGACGTACATGGAGGGCTTGTGGTCGTCGTGGAAGGGGCAGACGCAGACGAACTCGCGTCCCTTGGGGCGCAATTGGACATGCTCGCCCACGAGTCGGACGATGTCCGAAGCGTCGAGGACTCTCTGACGATCGTCGTTCTGGAACGGACGGGCCTGCGGCACGCGATGTGAAGGAAGAACGGTGGCGACGAGCGAAGGACGGACCAAGGCAACCGGGCGCGAATCCTTCGCGTCCGTGTCAACCCGTCCGACGAGTCGCTGCTCGTCGAGCCGCCGCGACTGCGCGCATTATTCCGTGCGCGAGCCCGACAGCCCCATTTGCCCGTGGAGGATGGCTCGGCTTGCGCAGGCGTTACCTGTCGAAGTCACGAGCGCGTGGTGGGCGCAGGAACTGGCAAGGGAAGACTAGCCCACGCCGGGGGGCGGTCAAACGAACTCGGGCCCTTGTCGACAAAACTCGCAGAGTCGGCCCGTTTTACGCGTTTTTCGGACCATCCGGGGCTGTTCGGCGGCGTCGGCAGACGCCTGCGAGGGCCGCCCCGGCGAGGAGGGCCCCGGCCCCGGGGGAAGGCATGGCTTCGGCGCGCAGGGTGCCGGAGTGGACGGCGTGGAACGCCAGCACTCCGATGGAGACGTGGAGGATCGTGGTCGGGGTCCCACCCCCGCCGCCGAGCGGGGCGGGCCCCCAGTCGCGGCTGAGGTCGAAGCCGACGGCGTCGGAGGAGATGAACGCGAAGGCGATCGCGTTGGAGGGGGAGGAGCGCAGGCCGATATACCCAAACTCCGGGTGCGCGAAGGCGACGACCTCGGTGTAGAAGAAGAAACTGTCGACGCCTTCGACGCGGACATCGATGCCCACGGGCAGCGTGAACGCCGGGCCGGCGACCGAGGGCGTCTCGACGAGATCCTCGGTGCGTCCCTTCAGCGTGGCGACGGTGTGCGCGTGGTGATGCATCACGCCGTTGATCTCGAGATCGGCGATCATGTCGTAGGTGACCAGAATCGGCGAGGCGGATGCCGCGACGCCGAACGGGAGCATGCCGGCGGCGACGACGACGAGCGAGCGGTGGAGGGTCATTCCCGGTGTCTCCTCGCGCCCGACTCCCCAAGTCGGGCGGCTGTGCGTGGGCAGCGTACCGGCGGGCCGAGGGCGGACGCAAGCCGGGTCGCGGAGCCCGGGTTGTCCTGTACAATCGCTGGCATGCGATACCAGGTCACTTTCCACGGCATGGTGCAGGGCGTCGGCTTTCGCGCAACGGCGAAGGACCTCGCGAGAGACTTCCCGGTGACCGGGTTCGTGCGAAACGAGCCCGACGGGTCGGTCTTCCTCGTCGTCGAGGGCGACGAGGAGCAGCTCGAGAAGTACCTCGACGCGTTGCGAGCGGCGCTCCACGAGAAGATCCGCTCCGAGGAACTCGAAGCGTTCGAGGCGGAGCGTGGGTACCCGGGGTTCGAGATCAGGTGATCGAGCGGGGCGGGGGTTCTCGATGATCGCGCGCGACGACGCCCGCGTGCCTGTGCAGCCGCGGGCGCCTGTGTGTGTCGTCGCTCTCTCCTCGGAGCCGATTCTCGCACGACGGGGGAATGCCTTGGCCCGTCGATCTGGCGCCGGGGTCCTGAGCTCGCTCGCCGGTGTGTGTCGGCGTGCGGCGAGTCCGGCGCGTGGGGTGGATTCTCGGAGGAAGCGTCGTCGGCGCACAGAGTGCGACGACGACGCCGCGTGATCGGGATTCGGTATGGCTACCGGGTCGAGGCGTTTCCGCGTCGGTATCCGGGTCAGTGTCGAGAACGGCGGAGCCGCGAAGGCAAGGGTCGGCTCCGGTGTTCCCCGTCTCGGGACGCGAACGCCGCGTCCGGGTATCTACGAATGGCTCGGGGCGGGCTTTCCCCAGCCCGAGCCAATCCCCTTCACCCGGCCCGGCCCTTTCGAGCCTGGGCTGTCGACGCGCCATGCGCGTCGGAGTGCGCCCGGCGGGTGATCCGGGCGTTGATCAGGGCGTTCCCGCCCGATCGATCCTCAAGGAAGGGCCTTCCGGCCCGTGTGCGAAGCGTCGAACGGCGCCTTGGCGATCAGCTCCCCATCTGGGAACGAGTCGCTCTCCCCTTGACCGGGCGCGGCTCTCTCATCCGCGCCCGTCCCCACGAGCCGGCCATCCCCATCACGGACGCCGGTCTCTCGTGGTCTCTCTCTCGCTCCTCCCAGCATCCCTGGGGGGCCTTGGCGCCGGAGACGCCGTTCGACAGAGAACACATTTCAAAGGGCGTGCCAGACGGTCCGAGCCCATCCCAGACGCTCCAGACGGCATCTCCGGGCACTTCACAGAGAAAATCGTGACATTCAACAATCAGAATTACGAATCGAAGTAGTTGAATCCGAAAGTATGATATGTCATACTCGGGTATGGCGTATGACTCCCTTCGCTCGGCTGGCCCTCTCCTCGACCATCTCGGCGTGGGAGTCGTGCTCGTGGACGGAGGTTGGCGGGTGGTGTTCGCCAACCGGGCGGCCGCGGAGCGGGTGGTGTCGCGTGCTGACCAGCTGGTCGCCGCGCCGTCGGCGGACCTCTTCGCGGCGGGCGAGTCGGTCGTCCGTCGCCTTCAGGAGGCCCTGGCGAGCGACGCGCTGCGCGCGCACCTGACGGATGTCGCGATGTCGAGGTCGTCGGCGATGGGGGCCGGTCCGGACGCCGTCGCGGATGTGTGGGCCGAGCGTCTGGGCGAGGGGGCGCCCGGGGGCGCGCACGCCGTGGTAACGCTGGTGGACGCGTCGTCGCGGACGGCGCTGCGCGACGAGCTGAACCGGCTGCGCGAGCAGCTCGCGAGGGCGGAGCGTGCGCGAGAGCGTCTTGGCGCGATCCAGCGCGAGACGGCGGGCGACTTCTCGACGCCCCCCGACATCATCGGGGGTTCGGCGCCCATGCTGCGCGTGTTCGACCAGATCGAGCGCGTCGCGACCGCCGACGCGACGGTGCTCGTCCACGGCGAGACGGGCTCGGGCAAGGACCTGATCGCGCGCGCGATCCACGCGAAGTCCCGGCGCGCGCACCAGGCGTTCATCGCCGTCAACTGTGCGGCGCTCCCCGAGACGCTCATCGAGTCCGAGCTGTTCGGGCACGAGCGCGGCGCGTTCACCGGCGCCGACCGCCAGCGCCTGGGCAAGTTCGAGCTCGCCGACACCGGGACGCTGTTCCTCGACGAGATCGCGGAGCTGTCTCCGGCGGCGCAGGCGAAGCTGCTGCGCGTGCTGCAGAACGGGCTCTTCGAGCGCGTGGGCGGGGCGGAGACGATCCGCGTCGATGTGCGCCTCATCGCCGCCACGCACCGCGACCTGGCGAAGCAGGTCGAGCGCGGGCGGTTCCGCGAGGACCTGTTCTACCGGCTCAATGTGTTCCGCATCGACGCGCCGCCGCTGCGCGACCGGCGCGACGACCTGCGCGCGCTCATCGAGTTTCTGCACGAGAAGCACGCGCGCAGGATGGGCCGGCCCGCGCTGCCCCTGAGCGAGCGGAGCATGCGCCGCGTGCTGGCGTACCGCTGGCCCGGCAACGTGCGCGAGCTGGAGAACTCGGTCGAGCGCGCGACGCTGCTCGCCGACGGGCCCGAGCTCGAGATCGAGCTGCCCGACGCGCCCACGCCCGGGCAGGGGGGCGAGGGCGGGCGATCCGGGCGCAACGAGGAGACGCCGCGCGATGTGCTGCTGGACCTGACGGCGGAGCAGTTGCAGCGCCTGCAGATCATGCACGCGCTGGAGACAAACGACTACCGCGTGTTCGGCGACGACGGCGCGGCGAAGAAACTGGGCATGAACCCGCAGACGCTCCTGTCGCGCATGGACAAGCTGGGGATTCCCAGGCCGCGACAGATGAGGGCTCGGATGAGGGGGTGAGGTCGCTGGTTACCCGCACGCCTCTGCGTCGAGGTACCAGCGCAGCTCGCCGCCGAGGGGGCGAACACCCAGGATGGGCAGCTCGTCGACGGTTGTCGGGTCTGCCGGGCGGGGCTCGCGTTCGAAGGCCTGCGCGACGCGCGCGAGGGTGTCGCGCTTCTTCTTGCCGATCACGAGCACCGCGACGAATCGCGACGCGTTGAGCAGGGGCAGCGTCATCGTGATGCGCGCCGGGGGCGTGACGCCGGGCCCGTCGTTCATGCGCACGAGCCGGCGCGTCTCGCGCACCGGGGGGGTGTGTGGGAACAGACTCGCGGTGTGCGCGTCGTCGCCCATGCCCAGGAGCACGAAGTCGAGCCTGTCGAGGCCGCGCCCTCGCGACGAGAGCTCGTGCACGATCTTCGACTCGTAGGCGATGTCGGCGTCGTCGCGATGGGGGTCCATCGGGTGCGCGTGGGAGCGGGCCATGCCGGAGTGCTCGACGAAGATGTCGCGCAGCATGGCGTAGTTGCTGCGCTCGTCCTCGAAGGGCACGCGGCGCTCGTCGACGACCCACAGGTGCGTCTTGTCCCACGGCAGCGAGCGGTGCTGGGGGTCGTACATCAGTTGCTGGTAGAAGGGCAGGGGCGTCGACCCGCCCGAGAGCGCGATGTGGAACGAGCCGAACGCGCGCGCGCAGTTGAGCGCGTGCATGTGGAAGTCCGCGGCCAGCGCGTCGAAGACATCGTGGGGCGTGTCGCGCACGACGACCTCTCCCGGCAGGGCCGGGGGCGTGACGGCGTGCTCGAGGGAGATGTGGTCGCTCATTCGGCGTCGTCCCCGCTGTCCTGGGCGTGGCGGCGCACGCGCTTGGGCGCGACGCCCCGCTTGAAACGCCCCTGCTCGTTGGCCGCGTTCACGATGAAGGCGCGGAAGCGTTCGGCGGCGGGCGCGAGGTCGAGTTTTTCGAGGGCGCTCAGGCGCTCGGCGAAGGAGCGCACCTCTCGCCCGGCGTAGAACGCGCGGAACGCGTCGCGGATGTCGGAGCGCTCGCGCGGCGTCAGCGCGGGATTGCGCCGGATGCCCACGCGGTTCAGGCCCGCGATCTGGTTGAAGGACGAGCAGATCGTGAAGGGCGGGATGTGCTTGGTCGCGATCGAGCCGCCCTGCAGGATCACGCCCTCTCCCACGCGACAGAACTGGTGCACCCCGGCGAAGCCCGAGAGCGTGGTGTTGTCGCCCACCTCGGTCCAGCCGGCGAGCACGGCGCTGTTCACGAGCACCACGCTGTTGCCGACGATCGCGTTGTGCCCGGCGTGGGCGTTGGCCATGAACATGCACCCGCTGCCGATGCGGGTGGGTCGCTCGTCGCCGGTGCTGCGCGAGACGGTGACGTGCTCGCGGAAGATGTTGCGGTCGCCGATGACGACGCGCCCGGGGTTGTCGGGCTTGTACGCGCGGTCCTGCGGGTCTCCCCCGATGACGGCGAAGGGGTGGACCGCGTTGTCGGCGCCCATGGTTGTGTGGCTGACCACGATCGCGCCGGGGTGCAGCACGGTGCGGTCGCCGATGACGCAGCGCGGGCCGACGCGTGCGCCGGCGCCGATCGTCACGCCCTCGCCCAGCTCGGCGGTCGCGTGCACGAACGCGCCGGGGTGGACCCTCCGCCCCGACGCGTCGGGGGGCGGGAGGTCGTCGTGGAGAAGCGAGGGCTCGCGGGCGTGGGTGGTGCTCACGCCGCGATTCTAGTGGTTCACGCGGCGCGTGAGCGACGCCCGCCCTCGAGGCCCTGCCCGCTGCTTGCGCCCTTGGCGAGCACGATCGCGGTCAGGTCGTCGATCTGGTGGAGCGAGCCGGCGTGGTTGTCGAGCCGGTGCGCGAGCTCGGCGAGGCCGGCGTCCAGGCGCCCCCGGTCCGGATGCACCAGGCCGGCGCGCGCGTGGAAGCGGGGGTCGCGCTCGTAGTCGTCGACGCTCGCCCGCGCGATGGCGTGGTACATGTCCTGGAAGTGCTGCAGGTAGTTGCCGGTGGGGATGCGCCGCGAGTGGTTGTCGGCGTGCGATTCGGGGAAGGCGGTCTCGAACCCGTCGGTGTGGATGACCAGCACCTCGTCGTCGCTCAGGTCGAAGGAGATCTCTTCGTAGGAATCGTCGGGGAAGACGCCCAGCAGACTGCCCTGCGTGGTCACGGGCTCGATGCCTGCGGCGCGAACGCGCAGGGGGGGCGGGTGCCCGGCGCCGGCGACCGTCACGCGCATGGCCTGAAGGTCGATGACGCCGTAGACCGCCGTCGCGAAGCGTGGCGTGGAGCCGTGCCGGCGGATCATCTCGCGGTTGAGTCGCCCGAGCGCCTCGCCGGGCGAGACGACCTCGCCGTGCTCGCCGCGGATCTCGGCCATGTGGAGCGTGCGCGCGAGGGCCATGGTCATGAGCGCCGCCGGCACGCCGTGGCCGACGGCGTCGGCGACGAAAAAGCCGATGTGCCGGTCGTCGAGGCGCTGGATGTCGTAGATATCGCCGCTGACATACCCGCAGGGCCGGAAGAAGGCGGCGAGCTCGAGCCCCGCGACGCGAGGCAGCTCGCGAGGGAGGAAGTCGCGCTGGACCTGGCTGGCGAGCTGCAGCTCCTCGTTGACCTTCTCGATCTGGCCTCGCAGACCCTGCTGGAAGCGCCGCAGCGAGGTGTTCTCGTGGAGCAGGTTGTCGATGGTGGGCTGGCGCTCCACGAGCGCGTACATGGCGGCGGCGACGATGACGGGCGTCGTCGCGCTGTCCATCTGGAGGATCTCGTCGCCCGCGATGCGCGAGGGGTGCTCCGCCAGGCGAGGGATGAGCGCGATCGCCGGGATCATCTTGGCCTGCAGCGCGTCGGCCAGCGCGTGCAGCGTGACCGGCGGCGGCTCGTCGTCGTGATAGATGACCAGCGCGGCGCTGCCGGCGATCTGTTCGGGGTGGCGCAGCGCGTCGTCGAACTCCATGAGCTGCACGACCGGGGGCTGGGCGCGCGAAGGCCAGTAGGACGCGATGCGTCGCCACACGCGCGCCTGCGCCTCTTCGACGCGACCGGGCGCGATCAGGGTAATCGGACGGTCCGAGTTGGACAGATGCCTCGTCACGTGGGCCTGCCGATCCGTTGCGCTCGCGACGAGGTCCGGGAAGAACCGGCGACTCCGTCGTGGCTCTCTCTCCTCCGAACGCCCGCCGCACTCCGTGGGCGCACAACGCGTCCGGCCAACGCGCAGGGATCGGCCTACTGCGCCCGGCGCTTGAGCCCTTCCACGTCGAAGACCACCAGTTCGCCTTCCCTGAGCCCCAGAGCCGTCAGGCGTCCCCCGGCCGTCTCGACCGCGAACTGCGCCGGGAAGCGGCTCGAATAACGCTTCAGGCGGTTCTCGTACTCGAAATCCGTCTCGTTCTCGCGCTTGGGTTCTTCTGGGACCATCGCGTGCACAGCGACCACGCGACCGGACGGGTCCAGAAAGGCGATGTCGATGGGCACGGGGCAGTCGCGCATCACGAACTCGCGCCGCTGCGAGGTCGGGAACACGAACAGCATCCCGCCTTTGGGGTCGATCTCGGCGCGCCCCGAGAGGCCCTTGATGCGCGACGCGTCGTCGAGGGCCAGCTCCATCACGAAACGCTCGCCCTTCACGGCGACGGGCGCCGTCGGCAGGCCGCTGGGCGCGCGCGAGTTCCCGGCGTTCTCGCCCGACGAGCACGCGCCGAGCGCGCCCAGCGCGAGAACCCCGGTCGTCAGCAGCGTGGTGTGAAGCGTCATCCGAGTAGCCATGCGTCGTCCTCCGAGGTGAACACTACCGCCGATCGGGGCATCCGCTCCAGCGAGAATCGCTCCCGGAATTCGTCGGGCGTCATCGGCTCGCGCCTGTCGGTGACGCCGCTCCAGCGGGCCAGAAGCCCGATCACGCGCTCCGCCGGGACCTTGCGCTCGCGGTAGTGCTCCACGCGCGTGTCGCCGTGGCGCTTCGCGAGGCGGCGCCCGTCTTCGCCCACGACCAGGGGCAGGTGGGTGTAGACAGGGTCCTGCGCGATCCCCAGCGCGCGCCGCAACAGGATCTGGCGCGCCGCCGAGTCGAGCAGGTCGTCGCCGCGCACGACCTCGTTCACGCCCTGTCGGTGATCGTCGACGACGACGGCGAGTTGGTACGCCGGCTGCCCGCGCTTCGTCCAGATCACGAAGTCGCCCACGGTTTCGCTGGGATCGAGGCGCTGGGGGCCGCAGAACGCGTCGGCGAACGCGACATGTCCCGGTGGGGTGACGAAGCGCCAGTTGGTTTCGGGGTCGTCGAACTCGCGCGGGACGAGCGGTGGTCGCAGCGACGCCGGGAAGCGCGACTCGCCCCCCGGTTGGCCCGACCCCATCGACACGCTCGCGCCGTGCGGCGCCGAGGCGGCGTCCTCGATCTCGGCGCGCGTCAGCGCGCAGGGGTACGCCTTCCCTTCGCGCGCGAGGGCGCGCATCGCCTCGACGAAGGGCGACAGGTCGTCGGACTGCACCAGCGGCCCGTCGTCCCAGTCGATGCCCAGCCAGCGCAGCGTCTCGATCGCGCGCGTCGCGGCGTCGTGCTTCACGCGCGGGCCGTCGAGGTCCTCGATCCGCAGCACGATCCGCCAGCCCGCGGCGCGGGCCATCGCCCAGTTCACGAGGAAAGTTCTCGCGTTGCCCAGGTGCAGCGCCCCGGTCGGAGAGGGCGCCAGACGCGTCACCCGGGGGAGGGCGTCCCTGTTCGGGGGGTGTGCGTCGGCTTGACTCTCCGGGGCCATGCCCGAAGATACCCGTCCTGAGCGCCGGGCGCAGAGCCATGCGCGGATGACCTCGTATCCCCGAGAGAGAGAGAATCCTCATGCAGAAGCTCGAAACCCCGCAGATCGAGGAGCGCCTGAAGCTCATCCCCGAGTGGTCCGAGACCAACGGCGCCATCCAGCGGACCTACCTGTTCAAAGACTTCGCCGGCGCGATCCGCTTCGTGAACCGCGTCGCCGATCTCGCCGAGGGCGCCGACCACCACCCCGACATCCTCATCCGCTACAACAAGGTCACCCTGACCCTCTCCACCCACGACGCCGGCGGCATCACGGGCAAAGACTTCGACCTGGCGACGAAGGCGGATAAGGCGGTGTGAGGGCGCTCACCTCACCGCGTGCTGCAGCGCGTTCAGCGCGTAGGCCGTGATCAGCACCGGGTTGTTCTCCATCCAGCGATCGTTCAGGGGGCGGAACGAGCCGTCGGGGTTCTGGAGTTCGGCGAGGCGTTGGACCAGGTCGTTGCCCCAGACGCGTGAGTCGCCCTCGACGAGGGCGTCGCTGGGCAGGGCGGTGGCGTTGCCGACGCCTTCGCCCCCGGCGGGCCGCAGGGGCGTGATGTGCGGGTCGCCCCAGGCGTCCATTGCGCGCGAGAACATCACGAGGTAGTAGTACATCCCCTCGGTCCCGATCTGGGGGTTCTCTTCGAGCGTGTAGTTGCGGCGCATCCAGTCGTACGCCTCGCGCACGCGCACATCGTCGCGGCTCAGGTTCGCGTAGAGCATGCTCTTGAAGCCGGCGTAGGTCATCGAGCCGTACGCGCGCAGGCGGCTGACGCGCGTGCCGTCGTCCATCGTCTCTTCGACGAAACTCTCGGGCACGCCGACCTGGGTCTGTCCCGAGCCGACCTGCTCGGCGTTGATGCTCGTCGAATAGATGAACCCGCCCTGCGAGGAGCCCTGCGCGTAGGGCATGTCGTTGACGCCTTCGACCATCTGGCAGCGCGCGAGGAAGACCAGCGCGCGCTGGAAGGCGGGGTCGTCGCTGGAGAGGCCCGAGTCGTGCAGCGCCTGGAGGGCGAGGGCGGTGTTGGAGAGGTCGGGGCGCCCGTGGCGCCCGTAGCCCATGCCGCCGTAGAACGGGTGCTCGCGCGTGACCTTCTCGGGCGCCTCGGGCGTGGACTCGGGGACATCGGACTGCTCGCTCCACTGGAGGGAGCGGAGGAAGTCCTGCGCCGGCTTGATTGCGGCGGCCGCGTTCTCGCGCTGCACGAGCGCGAGGGCCGAGAGGCACAGAGCGGTGTTGTAACTGGGCAGGACGCGGTCGTAGATCCCGCCGTCGGGCTGCTGGTAGCGGAGCATGAACTCGACGCCCCGGCGGACGGATTCGTCGCGCGCATCGATGCGCGGGTCGAGCAGCATGCCGCGCACGACGAGCCCGGTGATCGCGGGGTAGTTGGGCCCGCTGGGGTTGACCGCCCACCCGCCGGTCTGCGCGTCCTGCTGGGTGCGCAGATAGGCAAGAGCGCGGTCGATCATCTCGCGCGCCTGCTCGCGATGGGCGGCGTCGGTCGCGAGGGACGCCGGGCACACGATCGCGGCGGTGGCGACGAAGGCGGCAAGGACACAGCGGGGGGTCAGCATCGGTCGGGTCTCCTCTGGTGAGTCAGTCCTGACGCGTGGCGCGGGCGCGGCGTTCCTGATCGAGGACGATGGCGCACGCGACCGGGGCGGCGACCTCGATCCGCATCACATGAGGGCCGAAGCACGCGACGCGCGCGCCGGCGCCTTTCGCGGCGTCGAGTTCGGCGTCCGTCCAGCCGCCCTCGGGGCCGATGAGCAGGCGGATGTGGTCGCTGCCGCCGGGCTGGTAGGGCTCGCCCGACTGATCGGCGATCACGAGCGACGCCCGCCCGGCGTTGAGGGCTTCCTTGAAGGAGCCCTGGTCGTCGACGCGCATCGTCCACGCGCGCAGGGACTGCTTGGCCGACTCGGCGGCGATGCGCGTCATGCGATCGAGTTTGTTCTTGCGCGGCTCGACGACGGACAGAGCCGTCTCCATCGGGACCCACGACGCGGCGCCCGCCTGGCTGAGCGAATCGATCATGTCGTCGGCGCGGCTGCCCTTGGGGGTGGCGGCCCAGACATCGACGATCGGTCGGTCGCGTTCGACCTCGTGGCGCTCGAGCACGCGCAGCGTGAGCACGCGCCTGGTGTCGGCGACCTCGCACTCGAGGACGAGCCCCCGCCCGGTGAAGACCGTGGCGGCGTCGCCCGGGGCGGCGCGTCGGACGCGCCGGGCGTGCTCGGCCTCGTCGCCCTCGACGACGAGGAGGTCGTCGGGGTCGTCGGGGAGGTCGGCGAGGAAGAGGCGGTGTCGTCTGGCCATGCGTGCCTTGCGTGAGAAGTTGAACCGGCTGGCGTGGCGGGTCCGAGAGAAGCGGCCTCTGGGGGTCTGGGAAGGCGGGGGAAACGGCGTCGGGATTGGCAGTTCCGGGGAATGTACCGGGGAAACAAGGCGTCGTCGCCTTGAGTGCCGTCGGGGGAGGGTCGATGATACCGATCACCCGGTTTGTCGCGCCCGTACGCGGGGCCGGGCCCTCGCATGGCCACACGACCCACGAACACCGACGACGCCGCGCCCCGCGATGAGCTGGGTGAACTCGATACGCTCGTGTCGAGTCTTGTCGCCGAGATGAACGAGGCGGCCGACGAGATCACGCGCGTGATGCGCTCCGACGACGACGCCGAGGCGGCGGCGGCAGACGCTGTCGCCAAGGGCCAGGCGCTTACGGACGAGGGCGCGATCGAACACGACAGCGACGAGCCGATCGACGCCGAGGCGTCGGCGGACCAGGACGAACCCGACGCGCCGGACATGAGCGCCGAGAGCATCGACGCGGCGCTCGCGGATGTCGCGTCGCAGCTGCAGGCCGATCTCGACGCCTCGGGACCCGCGCAGGAGGAACTGCCCGAGGTCGATCGCGCCGACGACGCCGCAGCGCCGCTCGAAGAGACCCCGGAGCCAGCGGCGTCCGACGAGACCGATCCCGGCGCAGAGTCCATCGCGGCCCAGATCGACGAAGAGTTGGCGAGGGCGTTCCGCGAAGAGGTCGGTGAATCCGGCGTCGTCGAAGCCCCGGCCCCCGAACAAGAAGCCCCCGAACAAGAAGCCCCCGAGCCGGAAGCCGCCGAGCCCGAAACCACCGAGCCCGAAGCGTCCGAGACCGAGGCCCCTGAAGCCGAAGTCGCGGAAGGCGCGGCATCCGACAACGCCGAGCCCGAGGACGCCGCCGACGCGGCGCCCGTGAACGAGCCCGAGGTCGATGCGACCGAGGACGCCGTGAACGCGGTCGCCGAGACGATCGACCGCCTGCTGGACGCTCCGGACGACGAGAGCTCGCCGCGCGCCGTCGCCGTCACCGACGAAGAGGCCGAGGAACACGCGGCCCAGCCGGCGGACGCCTTCGCGCAGCCGAGCGAGGACAACGACGAGACGGAGCCCGACGCCTCGAGCCCTGACGCCGACGCCGACGAGGACGAAGACGCGTCGGAGGAGCCAGAAGCCGTCGCGCCGCCGGCCCCTGCCGCTCCCGCGGTTCCCCCCGAGCCGAAAGCCGCCCCGGTCGCGCCGGCGCCCAAGAAGGCGCCCGCGCCCAAGGCGCCGCCCCCGAAGCCCGAGGAAGCGCCTGCGCCGCGGAAGTTCCCGATCCCGATGCGGCTCCCGGGCGGTGTGGGCGCGCTGGCGACGGCGGCGCTGGTCGTCGTGAACAAGCCCCTGCTGAAACTGCCCCGGCAGCTCCGCGACACGCTGGGGTTGGCCGGGCTGGTCACGCTGTTCAACGCGGCGTGCCTGTGGGTCTTCCTGATGCTGCGCTGACAGTGGCTTGACGCGCCGGCGTCGGCGCGCGACGCTGCTCGCGTGTGAAGCCGGCAAAGGCGTCCGCTCCCGGGGTGTTTCTCTTCCGCCGACCAGGCATCGCGTCGTTCGCTGCGCTCGCGTCGGGCGTGTGGCTCTCGCAGCGAGTCGAGCCGTCCAGTGCGCCGGCGTTGTGGGCGGTCGCGGCGATGTGCGCGGCGTGCGCGATCACTACGGCGCTGCCGGCGCGACGCTGGGGTTGGGCGGCGCTGGTCGTGGGCGGCGTGGCGCTGGGGTATCTCGCCGGCGCGGCGCGGACGCACTCGTACCCCTCCGACAGCGTGGCGCTGGCGATGGGGGAGGGGCGCACGCTGGTGCGCGTGGAGGGGATTCTGCTGGAGGACGCGCGGGTGGAGCCGCAGCAGCGCGGCGAGTTCGCGAGATTCGTGCGCGACGCGCCGGCGACACGCGTGCCCCTGCGCGTGACGGCGCTGGAGCGCGAAGGCGTGTTTGTGCGCGCGTCCGGCACGCTGTGGATGCGAATCGACGGCGTGACGCACGCGCTGCGCGCCGGGAGCGTGGTGCGCGTGACCGGGCACGCGCTGCCGGTCGAGCCGCCGCAGAACCCCGGGGAGCGCGACTTCAGGCCGCTCGCGCGACAGCGAAACCTGGCGGGTCGCCTGCTGGTCCCGACCCCGGGCCTCATCGGGCCGGCGAGCGAGACCGAGGGCGAGCATCGGGCGTGGCGAGCGTTCCTGCGCGCGCGGGCGGACCTTCGACGTGCCGCGTCGTCGTGGACGGACCGGCTCGACGTCGACGCCCGCTCGAGGGCGATGCTCGGGGCGGCCCTGCTCGGCGAACGCGAGGGCGCGTACCGCGATGTGCAGGACCGCTTCGCGAGGGTCGGGCTCGCGCACCTGCTGGCGATCAGCGGCCTGCACCTCGGGCTGTTCGCGTGGTTCACGCTCGGGCTCGTGCGTGCGCTGCGCGTCGCACGGCGCGTCGAACCCCTGCTCGTCGCGGCCGGCGTGATCGTCTACCTGCTCATCGTTCCGGCCAATGCGCCGATCGTGCGCGCCGCGATCATGACGCTCGCGTTCCTCGCGGCCGAGAGCACGGGGAGGCGATACGACCGGCTCAACCTCCTCGCGTGGACGGCGTGCGCCCTGGTGCTCGCGCGCCCGCTCGACCTGCTGTCCCCGGGCTTTCAGCTGAGTTTCCTCGCGGTCGCGGCGCTGATCGTGCTCGCCGGGCCGCTGCGCGACGCGATGCTTCGGCGCGTGGGGCTTTTCACCGAAGACCCCGACGAGCGAGGCGTGAGGCACCTTGTCGCGTCGGCGTGCGCCGCGGCGCTCGCGGCGGGCGTGACGGCGTGGGCGGTGACGACGCCGGTCGTCATGTTCCACGTCGGGGTGCTCTCGCCGCTGGGGGCGCCGCTCTCGGCGCTCGCGGTCCCGGTGTTCGCGGCGATCCTCGGGGTGGGCTACCTCGCGATGTTCCTCGGCGCGATCGCGCCCAGCGTCGCCGTCGCGCTCGCGCCGGCGCTTGGCGCGATGGCCGACCTGTTCCTGCGCGCGACGCGATGGTGCGAGTCGGTCCCGCTCTCGTCGATGACGACGCCGCCGGTCCCGGCGTGGTGGGCGGCGCTGGCGACGGTCTGCGCATGGCGCGTCGTGAGGGGCGGGACGCGCGACGCCGGCGCGACTGTCGCGGCGATTCTCCTCTGCGCGTTTGTCGGCGTCTCGGCGATGCGATCGCCCGCGCCCGAGCCGGGCGTCGCGCTGCGCATCGACACGCTCTCGGTGGGAGACGGGTCGTGCCACCTCGTGCGCGACGCGACCGGCGGGACGATGCTGTGGGATTGCGGCTCGACCTGGGTGGGCGTCGGGGAGCGCGACATCCCCGAGGCGCTGCGCGCCCTGGGCGTGTGGCGGCTCGACACGCTGGTCATCAGCCACCCCAATCTCGATCACTACTCGGGCGCGCTCGACACGGCGCGCCGCGTGCGCCCGCGCGAAGCGATCGTGGGTGAGTCGCTCGTCCACGAGGCGCGGCGAGACCCGTTCGGGCCCGTCGCGCATCTGCTCGCGCGCCTCCGCGAGATCGGCGTCCCGGTCCGCACCGTCGCGTCGGGCGACGAGATCCGGATCGGCGCGCTCCGGGCCGAGACCCTCTGGCCGCCCAGCGGGTTCGCGGCCCAGCGCCCCAACGACGATTCGATCGTACTGCGAGTGCGCGTGCCGATCAACGACGGAGCGTCGGGCGGGGAGCGCGTCGCGATGCTGTTCGGCGACCTCGAGCCGGCCGGGATGCGAGGGCTGCTGGAGCGTGAGCCCGGGCTGCGCGCCGATGTCATCGAGGCGCCGCACCACGGGAGTTTCCGGCCGGGGGCCGTCGAGTTTGTCCGGGGGCTTGTGCCCGGTGTGGTCGTGCAATCGACCGGCCCGTCGCGTCTTCACGACGAGCGATGGGACGACGCGAAGCGAGGGCGGGAGTGGTGGATCACGGCGCGCGACGGCGCGATCACGACGCGTCTTTTCGACGACGGCGCGATCTTCAGCGGGTCGTCACGCCCTCGTCGGTGACGACGAGCTCGCCGGGGATGGAGAAGTGGAGCGTCGGCCTGCGCATGCCCGTGTCGAAGAACACCTCGGCGAGCGCGCCCGGCGCGATGTACTGGAGCGAGCCGCGGAGTTCGTAGCCGATGACCCGCTCGTCGCCCTCGGCGCGCGCCGGGCCGGGGAGGTCCTCCCACCTCGCGGAAACGGGCAGGAAGAATGTCTGGGAGCCGCGCCGCCTGAGCGTCGCTTCGGCCATGCGCTCGCCGCGAAAGACGCGCTGCCCGTCGATGACGAGCGAGTAGAGGACTCGCTGGAGCGGGATCTCTTCGGTGTTTGTGTTCGTGCCTTCGAGGACGAAGACCATCGAGACGCCCTCGCTGGTCTGTTCGACGATGCGTGCGTCGGTGACGCGGATCGTGGGCGGTGCGCTGGAAGAACAGCCGAACAGCGACGCGAGCGCCATCGTCGCGATCGCGACGAGGCCCCGGTGGGTGGCCGGGGTGAGGCGGGGGAGGGCGCTGGCTGGGCGTTGGGGCTGGGTCACTGGGTCACGATACCTCGCGGATCAGGCGTACGCCTTGAGCACGAGGGTGACGTTGTGCCCGCCGAAGCCGAAGGTGTTGTTGAGCGCGACGCGGAGCTTGCGTTCGCGCGGCTTGTTGGCGCAGAAGTCGATGTCGAACCCGTCGCTGGGGTTCTCGAGGTTGATGGTGGGGGGGGCGACGCCGTGGCGGAGGGCGTTGATGCAGGCGAGCATCTCGACGGCGCCCGACGCGCCCAGGGTGTGCCCGTGCATCGACTTGGTGCTGGACATCAGGAGCTTCCCGCCCTTGCTGGCGAGGGCGTGGTCTCCGAAGACGGTCGTGACGGCGGCGACCTCGGCGGCGTCGCCCAGGGGCGTGCTGGTGCCGTGGGAGTTGATGTAGTCGACCTCGGAGGGGTTGAGACCCGCGTCCTGCATCGCCCAGGTCATGGAGCGCGACGCGCCGCGCCCCTTCTCGTCGGGGGCTGTGATGTGGTAAGCGTCGGTGGACATGCCGAAGCCGGCGAGCTCGGCGTAGATCGTGGCGCCGCGCTTCCTGGCGTGCTCTTCCTCTTCGAGGACGAAGACGCCCGCGCCCTCGGAGAGGACGAACCCGTCGCGTTCGCGATCGAACGGCCGCGAGGCGCGGGTGGGGTCGTCGTTGCGCTGCGAGAGGGCGCGCATGGTCATGAACGCCGCGAGGCAGATGGGGGTGACGGCGCCCTCGGCGCCTCCGGCGAGCATGACATCGGCCTCGCCGCGACGGATGACGCCGATCGCGTCGGCGATCGCGTTGCCCGACGAGGCGCAGGCGGTCGCGTGGGCGCTGGTTGGGCCCTGGAGGTTGAAGCGGATCGAGACATCGCCCGCGACGGCGTTGATCATGAGGCGCGTGACGGTGAAGGGGCTGAGCCGGTCGGGGCCCTTGTCGAGGAGCGTCTCGACGCCTGCCTCGATGGTCGAGATGCCTCCGACGCCAGAGCCGATGACGGCGCCGCAGCGCGTCGGGTCTTCCTTCGAGAAGTCGATCCCGCTGTGGGAAACCGCTTCGATCGCGGCGGTGACGCCGAGCTGGGCGAAGCGGTCGAGGCGGCGCGCCTCGCGCTTGTCGATGCGCATCGCGGGATCAAAGTCGTGGATCTGCCCGCCGATCTTGACGGACCACTGGTCGCTCCAGCGATCGAACTCTTCGCCCTTGATGAGCGAGATGCCCGAGCGACCCGAGAGCATCGCGTCCCAGGTGGTGGGGGCGTCGAGGCCGAGATTGGTGACGGCGCCCATGCCCGTCACGACGACGCGGCGCGGGTGCGCACTGGATCGGGAGTGCTGGGACATGGTCTCGATCGCCCCTGCGATGGGCGGTGGTGCAGGTCGTGGGTGAGTCGCTGAGAGGAAATCGTGACGGGACGCGCGCGACCCGTCGCGACTTCCTCTCGACGCGTGCTCAGGCCTTCTGCGCCAGCGCGGTCTTGATGAAAGAGATCGCCTGGCCGACGGTGCCGATCTTCTCGGCCTCCTCGTCGGGGATCGAGGTGTCGAACGCGTCCTCGAACTCCATGACCAGCTCGACGGTGTCGAGCGAGTCGGCGTTCAGGTCGTTCACAAAGCTCGTATCGCGAGTGATCTCGCTCTTCTCGACGCCCATCTGCTCGGCGACGATGTCGATCACCTTGGCTTCAATATCCGCTTCAGTCACGGCAAGTCCTCCAGCGTGGGCATGCATCCCGAACCGGCGCCGACCCGTCGGCCCTTTCCGGTTGGGCAGTCCCCAGTATAGTTTTCATTCAACCACTCGCCAACACCCCTCGCGAACAACCCGTCGACGACCCAGACCGGTGAGTCCGGGCTCACGAACCGGGGGGCGCCGGGGGCTCAGCACATCGTCAGCCCGCCGTCGACGCAGAGCACCTGACCCGTCAGATACCCCGCGTCGTCGCTGGTCATGTACGCGACGGCGGCGGCGATGTCCTCGGGGACCCCGAGCCGGCGGACCGCCATCGCCTCCATCACCTTGCCCTTCACGGCGTCGGGCAGCACATCGGTCATCGCGGTCTGGATGAACCCGGGGGCGACGACGTTCGCCGTCACGCCCTTGGCGCCCAGCTCGCGCGCGAGCGACTTGGTCAGCCCGATCAGCCCCGCCTTGGCGGCGGCGTAGTTCGCCTGCCCGGCGTTGCCGACCACGCCCGAGGTGCTGCCGATGCTGACGATGCGCCCGAACTTCCCGCGCATCATCGCCCTGGCCGCCGCCCTCGACGCGACGAACGCGCTCAGCAGGTTGACGCGCAGCACATCCATGAAGTCCTCGTCGCTCATACGCAGGGCGAGCCCGTCGCGCGTGATGCCGGCGTTGTTCACGAGGATGTCGAGCCGTCCCTCGCGCTCGATCACGCCCTCGACGCCCTCCTGCAGGGCCTTCGGGTCGCCGACGTCGACCGCCAGCACGCCCGCGCTGCCGGCGCCGCAGTGCTCCTCGATCTTCGACGCGACATCCTTGAGCGGGCCCTCGCTGCGCGCCGCGAGGATGACGCGTCGCCCGTCCATGGCGAGCCGGAACGCGATGGCTTCGCCGATGCCGCGGCTCGCGCCGGTGACAAGCGCGACTCGACGCTCGGTTCCGGTGGTGGGCTGTGCTGCTGCGCTCACGAGAGATCTCCGCTTGGTTGCTTGGCGTTGAACTGGACGGTGGTTTCAGAGCCCGGCGCTGTCGAGATCCGACGCGCGAGCGGCGCGTCTGTCCTCGGCCTCGGCGCCGCCAAAGACCCAGGTCTCGCCGCTGCGCACGCCCTTCCAGGCGAGCAGGTACGCGCCGCGCGGGTCCTGCACGGCCAGCGTGAGCGTCGCGCCCGAGTCCTCGACGGTCAGGCCGACGATCCGCACGACCTCGATGGCTCGCGTTTCGCGCTCCCACGCGCCGGTCTGGCGCTGCTGGGCGAGCACGGCGCGACTCGGCGCGTCGAGCATCGCCTCGAACGCCGACGCGTCGCCCCTCGCCAGCGCCGAGGCCAGATCGGCCGCGGCCCGCGCGATCGACTCGTCGAGCGGGGCGTGCGCCTCGGGGAACTGCACGCGCGGGTCGGTCACGAACGACTGCGCGTCCACCTTCTGCGGCGCCCTGGGGGGCGGCGGGGGAGGGGGCGGCGGCGGCTCTTCCTTCTTGCACGCGACAAGCGTCACACCGCTCAGGAGCAGCGACGCCGTCAGCAGACGCGGGATGGATTTATTCGCCCGGTTCATCATGGGTCGTCACCTTCACGGCGCGGTCGATGCGCCTCATCAGTCCTGAGAGCACTTTACCGGGGGCGAGCTCGTGGTGTTCGCCTCGCAGGTTCGCGATCATCCACGCGCACGACTGGGACCACTTCACGGGCGCCATCAGCTGCTCGACGAGTCGCGCGCGGATCGCCCCGGGGACATCGCGCCCCTGGTCGGGGCCCGTCCCGTGGGGGACGCCGGTCACGTTCGAGACGACCACTTTCGACGGGGTCCGGACCTCGACCTCCTCGAGGGCGGCGGCCAGACGGTCGGCGGCCGGGCGCATCAGGGGCGAGTGGAACGCGCCGGCGACCGTGAGCGCCGTCGCGCGCAGCCCCATCGCCGACCCGACCTCGACCGCCTTCGCGCACGCGCCGACGCTGCCCGAGAGGACGATCTGCCCGGGCGCGTTGTAGTTCGCAGGGACGAGCACCTCGCCGGCGCCCATCGCCGACAGCGTGTCGTCACAGACCCGCTGGGCCTGTTCGTCGTCGGCGCCGATCAGCGCGACCATCGACCCCTTGCTCGCTTCGGCGGCGTCCTGCATCGCGCGCCCTCGAAGGGCGACGAGCGTGAGCGCATCGGTGAAGCTCAGCGCGCCGGCGAGGTGGAGCGCCGTGTACTCGCCGAGTGAGAGCCCGGCGGTCGCGACCACGCGCGAGGGATCGACGCCGCGAGCAACCATCGCGTGCCAGCACGCGACCGACGACACGAAGATCGCCGGCTGGGCGATGTCGGTGCGGTTGACGGTCTCCTCGGGGCCGGCGAAACAGATCTCGCTCAGCAGGCGCCCCTGCATCGATTTCTCGAAGCGGGGCTGCGCGAGGTGCTGGTCGGCGGCGGCGAAGGTCCGCGCGGCTTCCGGGGAAGCGTCGAACCAGGCCTTGCCCATCCCGACGCGCTGCGCGCCCTGGCCGGGACAGAGCAGGATCATGCTGGAAGCTGGGTCGGTGGTCATGTGGGGGCGACTATAGGGGGAAGGCGGTGGGAGATGGGAAGAGGGAACAGGGAGTGGGGAGCAGGGGAGAGAAGAAGAGAGTCCAGTCAGAGGAAAGTCGCTGCCGTCTTCCTGCTCCCTGCTGCCGGCTCCCTATTCCCTTCTTCCCGTCACACCCTCCACAGACTCGCGGCCCAGGTCAGGCCCCCTCCGAAGGCGACGAACATGACGAGCTGGCCTTCGGTGATCCGTCCGGACTGGCGGAGCTGATCGAAGCAGAGCCCGACGGAGCCGGCGCTGCTGTTGCCGAACTTGTCGATGTTCACATAGAGCTTCTCTTCGGGCAGGCCGAAGCGTTCGCGCGCCGATTCGAGGATGCGCGCGTTGCTCTGGTGGCAGACGAAGTGGTCGACATCGTCGGCGGTGAGCCCCGCCTTGTCGAGGCACTGCTGGATGACCTCGCTGAAGGTGCGGACCGCGAACTTGAAGACCTCGCGCCCGTTCATCTGCAGGCGGTTGATCTTGTCGGGCGAGGCGTCGTGGCCCTCGGGGAAGTTGCGCTCCGAGCGGGGCAGGTAGAGCTCTCGCCACCCGCTGCCGTCGGCGTGCATGCACTGGGCGATCATCCCGCGCGTGGTGTCGTCGGTGGCGCGCAGCACCACGGCGCCCGCGGCGTCGCCAAAGAGGATCGACACGCGCCGGTCGCTGTAGTCCATCACGCTGGTCATCACGTCGCACCCGACCACGCCCACGGTGCGGTGCGAGCCGGCGCGGATCATGTCGTGCGCGATGGTGATGGAGTACACGAACCCCGAGCAGGCGGCGGTCACGTCGAAGGCCGCGGCGTGCCCGGCGCCGATCGCGGCAGAGACCTCGCACGCGGCGCTGGGGCAGAGCATGTCGGGGGTGACTGTCGCGATGACGATGCAGTCGAGTTCTTTGGGGTCCATGCGCGCGTCGCGGAGCGCGCGGGAGAGCGCCTGCGTGCAGAAATGCTTGTTGTCCTCGCCCTTGGCCGGGTCGGCGATGCGGCGCTCGCGGATGCCGGTGCGCTGGAAGATCCACTCGTCGGTGGTGTCCATCATGCGCTCGAAGTCGGCGTTGCTCAGGACCTTGTCGGGCACGAACGACCCGCTGCCGCAGATCCGGACTCCGACATTCGCGACCGGCTGGAGGCCGACGCGTGCGCTGGATCGGGTGTGCCCGTCGTTGGTGTTGCTCATGCCGGCTCTCGCGTGGTCGAAGCGACCGAAGGGTTCTGGTCCTCGTCCTTCGCGAGCGCGCTCCAGGCTGCGTTGCACTCGTCGAGACGACGGACGATCTCGTCGTTGAGGTGCGTCAGCACCTGCTCGCGCGTGTTGCGGATCGCCGCGGCGATGGTCTTGGGCTGGCTGGAGCCGTGGCAGATCACGCAGACGCCGTTGACGCCCAGGAGGGGGGCGCCGCCGAACTCATGATAATCCATCCGCTTGGCGAGGATCTTGGCCACCGGCTCGATCGCGACCGCCAGATTGGGGTCGTGCTCGAAGATGGTCTGGAAGATCGAGCGCACCACGCTCATCGCGACGCCCTCGGTGAGTTTCAGCGTGGTGTTGCCCACGAACCCGTCGGCGACGATGACATCCGCGGCGCCCTCGAGCAGGTCGCGACCCTCGACATAGCCGATGTAGTTCAGCCCGGGCGCAACCCGAAGCAGGCCGCGGACTTCCTTGATCATGTCCGTGCCCTTGGCCTCTTCCGAGCCGATGTTCAGCTGCGCGACGCGCGGGTTCTCGATCCCGTGGACGAGTTTCGCCAGGGCGGCGGCCATCACGCCGTACTGCGCCAGGTGCAGCGGGCGCGGCTCGGGGTTGGCCCCGCCGTCGGTCAGCACGACCGGGCCGTGGAACGAGGGCAGCGTGACGGCGATGCCGGGGCGGTGCACGCCCTGGAGCCGGCGCATGTGCATGGTGGCGGCGGAGACGCACGCGCCGGTGTTGCCGGCGGAGATGATCGCGTCGGCCGGCGTGAGCCCGAGCTTGGCCGCCTTGGCGGGCGAGCCCAGCATCGACATGAGCACGATGGAGGACTGGGGCTTGGACTTGACCGCCGTCACCGGCGATTCGTCCATCCCGATGACCTCGGGCGCGTGGACGATCTCGAGACGATCATCGCGGACGCGATGCTCACGCATCGTGTCTTCGATGATGTCGCGCGGGCCGACGAGGATGATCCGGTCGTCGGGGGTCAGGTGTTCGAGCGACGCGAAGGCGCCCTTGAGGATCGCGTCGGGCGCATGGTCGCCGCCCATCACATCGATGGCGATCCGCATCTGACCCTCCAGATCGTGTTGTTACTCGGAGTCGACGCCGATGCCCAGCTTGCGCACGGTGATCTTCAGGCCCGGGCGGACATAGCCCGACTCCTTGCAGACACGGTGGTGCAGCTTGGGCATGCCCGAGAGGGGGCACAGCGTGCTGCTCGCAGGGTCGATCGCGTGGTGCGAGCGACGACGGTCACGACGGCCGGGGGAGACGCGATGGGTAGGTTGCATGGCGGGAAACCTCGCCCCAGACCGGGGCAGTCGAGCGCCGAAGGAAGGCCGGCGTGTCCGTCTGAAATCACTCAATCCCGGCCACCAGACCGGGACGCGGACAATAGGACCCCCCCGATCGCCCCGTCAACGCCCCGGGGGCGGCGCGAGTCCGAGGATCGCCCCCGAAAGCGCCCGCGCGGGCCCCTCGACGCGGCCCCGAGGCCGGGTATACTGGACCCTTCGCAGGCGCTGCCGAACAGGCCGCCGCGATGCCTCCCTAGCTCAATCGGTAGAGCAGCTGACTCTTAATCAGCGGGTTAAAGGTTCGAGTCCTTTGGGGGGCATTTCCATGCGCCGCGCCAGCCGAAAATCCCTTAAAGAGGGGTTCTTGGCGACGGGGCACGCTCCCGGGCCGATCTTTCATCCTGCATCCATGCCCTCCCCGGCCCTCCATCCCGTCGACGATCGGCGACGCCGGCGCGCGCTCGGCGCGTTCTACACGCCGCGTGCGCTGGTCGATCTCGTCCTCGACGCGACGCTCCAGCCCGTCATCGCTGACGCACTCGCGCGTGCGCACCGCGAGGGGCGCTCCCCGGGAGACGCGATCCTCGCGCTGCGCGTGCTCGACCCGTCCTGCGGCGACGGGGCGTTTCTCGTCCCTGCTGCCGAGCGCCTGATCGCCGCCGCGCACCGGGCCGGGGTGAGGGGGTGCGGGCGCGAGATCGTCGAGCGGTGCGTCGTCGGGACCGATATCGAGGCGAACGCCGCGGCGACGTGCGCCGCGGCGCTGCGCAGCGTGGCCGGCGGTTGCGCCGCGGTGCGTATCGGCGTCGCCGACGCGCTGGCGCGCGGGCCGGACTTGTTCGATGAATCCTTCGATGTCGTGGTGGGGAACCCGCCCTACCTGAACCAGCTCGAGACCGCGACCGTCGCGACGCGCGAGGTCGCGGCGAGGGTGCGCGAATGGTCGGGCGGGCGCGTGAAGGGCTACGCCGACGCCGCCGCGGCGTTCTGGATGCTCTCGGTCATGCGTTCGCGCGAGGGCGGTCGCGTGGGTCTGGTTCTGCCGTCGTCGGTCCTCTCGACGCGCGACGCGTCCGAGGTGCGAGGGTTCGTGGCCCGGCGCGCGTCGCTCGAGTCGCTGTGGTTCTCGCGCGAGCGTGTGTTCGACGCGTGCGTCGAGGTGTGCGCGCCGGTCGTGCGCGTCGGCGGCGATCGCGTTGCGTCGGTCCGGCGCAGCGCCGGGCTCGCGCGCGAGCCGCTTCGAACGACGCGCGTCGACATGGACGGGCTCGCGGACGAGCCATCGTGGTCGCGCCTGCTCCCGGCGAGCGACGCGATCCCGTGGTTCGAGATTCCCGGCGGCGCCACGCTGGGTGAGATCGCGACGGCGACGGCGGACTTCCGCGATCAATACTACGGGCTGGAAGGGCGCGTCCTCGAGGACGCCGTCGCGCGCCGGCTGGTCGGCGACGAGCGCGAGCTGGAGCGACGCTTCCCGCGACTGATCACCTCGGGGCTCATCGAGCCGGGCGAGTGCCTGTGGGGCGTGCGCCAGACGCGAGTGCACAAGCGAAGGTGGCGGGCGCCGCGGGTGGACCGTGAGCGCGTGGAGCGAGAGACGACGCTGGGGTCGTGGATGCGGGCGCGTCTCGTGCCGAAGGTGCTGCTGGCGACGCAGACGCGCGTGCTGGAATGCGTGACGGACGAGCGCGGGGAGTGGCTCCCGTGCGTGCCGGTGATCACGCTGACGCCCCGCCAGGAGTTCACCGGCGAGCCGGACGCGCTGCGGCGGATCGCCGAGGCCTTGTCGTCGCCCGTGGCGACCGCGTTCGCGCTGCGCGAGTTCGGGGGCGCGGCCCTCTCTGCCGACGCGATCAAGCTCTCGGCGCGTCAGGCCATGTCGCTGCCGCTGGGGGCCGCGCCGGTCGACGGGGCGCTGGCGTCGTGGCACGCGCTGCGCAGGCGCGCGACGGGCGGGGCGGCGCTGCTACAGTGACCGCATGGCCAAAGGGCAGCACCTCACGAAATACCAGAAGGGCATCGTCAACCGCTATTACGAGCACAAGGACACCATTATGGCGACGAAGCTCGCCGAGACGGTGTCGGAGCTCTACCTGTGCGACGACCCGAAGAAGGCGATGAAGATGTGGAAATCGGTCGAGGTCGCGCTGGCGAACCTTGGCGTGCCGGCGGCGACGATCGCGTCCGTGCTCGAGAAGAAGGACGTGAAGGCGCTGGCGACCCTCGTCGAGAAGGCCACGAAGGGCAAGTGAGCCGGGCGGTCACTTCCCGCCGGAATAGATCGGCAGGAAGGGCAGGACGATCGACACCGCGATGAGCAGGACGATGATGACCTCGAGCAGCTCCATGCGCTTGGCGCTCTGATAGGTCGCGATTTTCTCGAACACGCTCTCGGTGGTCGCGAGCTTGCGCAGGACCGCCGCGTCCCAGTCGGGCAGGTGCATCGTCTCGGAGGCGAGGCGGTACACGCGCGCCAGGTGCTGGTCGCCGATGAGCTTGAGCGCGTTGTTCACGCCCTCGAACATGATGGAGCTGTCGGTCTGCACCTCGGCGAGCGCCTGCAGGTCGCGTGCGCTGGGGCCCAGGGGCCAGTGGCGCCGCTTGCTCTCGCGCTCGAGCAAGGCCGCGGAGCGCTCGAGCAGGGAATCGAGGTACTCGTCGAGCACGCGCATCTCGAGCAGCTCGACATTGGCGTGCTCGAGGAGCACGAGGAGGTCCTCGGGCTGCGCGTCGAGCAGGACCGCGGCGTTCCAGCCGATGACCGCGGCGTCGGTGGGGGCGAAGCAGAGCCGGTTCGCGACCGCTTCGCGCACGAGCGAACCGCTGAGGTCGCCGGATTCGGCGTGCAGCGCCCCGGCGACGCCGGCGGCGTGTCGGTCGACGACAGACTCGGCGGTCTCCCCCGGGGGCGCGTCCCATTCGCGCAGCGCGAAGACCACGTAGTCCTCGACCACGGCGCGCAGCCCCGGCTTGGAGACGCCGGCGCGGATGTCCGCGAGGAGCGACTCGGCGCGAGATCGCGAGTCCTGCAGGAGCGCCGGGCTCTCGTAGAGCTGTTCGGAGAGCGAGGGCAGGTCGTCGATGGGGCACTCCACCGGGATGCGATAGAGCACGGAGACGGCGCCGAAGTCGTAGAGCGTGCACTCGACGGCGGGCTCGGTCCGGAGCGAGCCGACGCCGATGGGGGCCGCCTCTCGCGTGACGCGAAGTGGGGTGGGCTCGTACTCGAACCACGACGGGGCGCGCCGACGGTGCCGGACCGCCTTACGCCTGGTCGCGTCGGCGAGCAGGGCGGTCGCGCGGTCGAGGTCGATGGTCAGCCCGAGGTCGTACGCGAACATGACGAAGGCGTCACCCCGGACCCGGGTGGGCGTCGAGGCCGGGTTTGGCTGGGTGGTCGTCATAGGGTCGGCGCGGTGCGATCGTGCGCGCCTCACGCGTTGGGGTGGGCGGACCGATATATTCTTCGTCTCGTTCGACCCGGAAACTCTCGCGAAACCGCCGCCGCCCGTGAAGACCCGACTCAACCTCCAGATCCTGGCGCAGCCGGACGACACGACCTGCGGGCCCACCTGCCTGCAGGCGGTGTATTCCTACTTCGACGACGAGCTGCCCCTCGACCAGGTCATCGGCGAGATCACGCGGCTCGAGGACGGGGGCACCCTCGCGGTCATGCTGGCCTGCCACGCGCTGCGCCGGGGCTATCGCGCGACGATCTATACCTACAACCTGACCGTCTTCGACCCGACCTGGTTCGACGGCGAAGAGGCGGAGTGTCTCGCCCGGCTGCCGGGCCGGCTCGAGGCGCAGGCGGTCGCCCGGGGCGAGCCCAAGCTGCGCATCGCGACCGAGGCGTACATCGAGTTCCTTGGTCTGGGCGGGCGCGTGCGCTTCCAGGACCTGACGCCGGGGCTGATCCGCAAGCACCTCAAGCGGCGCGTGCCGATCCTGACCGGACTCAGCTCGACCTACCTGTATCACTGCGCGCGCGAGCGCGACGAGAACGGGACGAGCGTGTACGACGATATCGGCGGCGCGCCGATGGGGCACTTCGTCGTGCTGTGCGGGCTGGACACCAAGTCGCGCGCCGTCGAGGTCGCCGATCCGCTCCAGGGCAACCCGGGCTACGGCGAGCACCGGTATTCGGTCCCGCTCGAGCGTCTGGTGGGCGCGATCATGCTCGGGGTGCTGACCTACGACGCGAACCTGCTGATCATCGAGCCGCAGGGAATGCCGGGAGAGCCGCGCCGGCGAGAGAAGAAGGCGTCGTCGCGTCGGCGCGCCGAGAAGAAGCGCAGGGGCAAGACGGCATGATCTCGCTCATCGTGCTCGACAACCCGAAGAAGTTCCCGCTGGAGCTCCCCGCCGGGGCGGTGTCCGGTGGCGGCGTCGAGGTCGTGTCGGCGCAGGACTACGTGACGCACAGCCGCTTCAGCGCGATGCGCCGCGCGAAGGTGTACAACCTCTGCCGCTCCTACAAGTACCAGACGCTCGGGTACTACGTTTCGCTGCTGGCGCAGGCGCGCGGGCACAGGCCGCTGCCCTCGATCAAGACGATCCAGGACCTGCGGATGCAGCCGATCATCCGCATCGCGTCGCAGGACGCCGACAAACTGCTGCAGGAGGCGTTCAAGGGCATCAAGTCCGACCACTTCGACCTGAGCATCTATTTCGGTCGCAACATGGCGAAGCGGTACGACCGGCTGGCGACCGCGCTGTTCAACCAGTTCCCTGCGCCCTTCCTGCGCGGGACCTTCCGTCGCCACGAGGCGGACCAGTGGGAGCTGGAGTCGCTGCGCGTCATCGCGCTGTCGGACATCCCCGAGAACCACCGTCCGTTCGCGGCCGAGCAGGCGCAGCGCTACTTCGCGAACCCGCGCCGGGCGCCCTCGCCCAAGCCGAGCAAGTACGACCTGGCGATCCTCGTCGAGCCGGACGAGAAGCTGCCCCCCAGCGACGCGAAGGCGATCGAGAAGTTCGTGGAGGCGGCCGAGGAGCAGGGCTTCAGCGTCGAGCTGATCGAGCGCGAGGACTTCGGGCGCGTCGCTGAGTTCGACGCGCTGTTCATCCGCGTCACGACGGGGGTGAACCACTACACCTACCGCTTCGCGCGCCGGGCGGCGGCGGAGGGGCTGGTGGTCATCGACGACCCCGACAGCATCGTGCGATGCACGAACAAGGTGTTCCTCGCCGAACTGGTCGACCGGCACCGCCTGCGCGCGCCCAAGACGGTCATCTTCGGCGAGCAGAACGCCTCGCTCGTCGCCGAGCGGATCGGCTTCCCGTGCGTGGTGAAAGAGCCCGACGGCTCGTTCAGCACGGGCGTGAAGAAGTTCGAGACGCGCGAGGCGTTCGAGAAGGCCATCGAGCAGCTCTTCGAGCAGTCCGAGCTGCTGCTGGCGCAGGAGTTCGTGCCGACGCCCTACGACTGGCGCGTGGGCGTGCTCGACGGCGAGCCGCTGTACGTGTGCAAGTACCACATGGCGCGCGCGCACTGGCAGATCATCAAGCACGACGACGGCGGCGGCGCGGCCCTCGAGGGCGCGGTCGAGACCTTCCCCGTCGCCGACGCGCCCGAAGCGGTGGTGCAGCTGGGCGTGAAGGCCGCCCGCGCCATCGGCGAGGGGCTCTACGGCGTGGACATCAAAGAGGTCCGCGGCCGCCCCATGGTGATCGAGATCAACGACAACCCCAACATCGACCACGGCTACGAGGACCGCGTGCTGGGGGACGACCTGTACCGGCGCGTCATCTCGCACTTCACCAAGCGACTCGAGGCGCGCCGGTCGCGCACGCACTGACACGCTCGCAAAGGAGCCCGCCTTGGGCCTGCCGTATCCATTCGAGATCGGACTCTTCGAGAAACTCGGCGTCGAGCTCGAGTACATGATCGTCGATCGCGACACGCTCGGGGTGAAGCCGATCGCCGATCGGGTCCTGCGCGCCGTGTCGGGGAATGACTCGGGCGACGCGTATCCCGACGGCGAGGACGCGCCGGTCTCGTGGTCCAACGAGCTCGTCCTGCACGTGCTCGAGATGAAGACCACCGAGCCGACCGGCGATCTGGCGCGGGCGTGCGCCGACTTCCAGCGACAGGTCGGCGTCGCGAACGGGCTGCTGGCCCAGCACGGCGCGATGCTCATGCCCGGCGCGATGCACCCGTGGATGGACCCGCACGCCGAGATGAGGCTCTGGCCGCACGCGTACGGGAAGGTGTACGCGGCGTTCGACCGCATCTTCGGCTGCACCGGGCACGGCTGGGCCAACCTGCAGAGCGCGCACCTCAACCTGCCCTTCCGCGACGACGACGAGTTCGGGCGTCTGCACGCGGCGATCCGGCTGGTGCTGCCCCTGATCCCTGCGCTGGCGGCGAGCTCGCCCGTGATGGACGGGCGAGCGACGGGGCTGCTCGACAACCGGCTCGAGGTATACAGGAACAACTCGAAGCGCGTGCCGCTGGTGTGCGCGAGGGTGATCCCCGAGCGCGTGTTCACGCGCGACGCCTACGAGAACGGTCTGCTGCGCTCGCTGTACGACCAGATCGCCCCGCTCGATCCGGAGGGGACGCTGCAGCACGAGTGGCTGAACGCGCGCGGCGCGATCGCGCGGTTCGACCGGGGATCGATCGAGATCCGCGTCGTGGATGTCCAGGAATGCCCGCTGGCGGACTGCGCGATTGTGCACCTGATCACGCAGACGGTCCGCGCGCTGGCGGAGGAGCGCTGGTCGTCGGGCGCGGACCAGCGCGCGATCGAGGTCGACCCGTTGCACGGGGTGTTCCTCAGCGGAGTGCGCGACGCGGAGCGCGCGGTCGTCGACGACGGCGCGTATCTTCGCGCGATGGGGATGTCGGAGGGTCGCCATCTCGCGGGCGACATCTGGCGCGACATCGCGGCGCGCGTGGTGGAGGCCGGCTCGGTGTGGGAGGCGCCGCTGCGCACGATCTTCGAGCGGGGCCCGCTGGCCCGGAGAATCCTGCGCGCGACGGGCGAGAACCCGGGGCGCACAGAGATCGATCGGGTGTGGCGCGAGCTCAGCGAGTGCCTGCGCGACGGCAGGATGTTCGGCGCGTGACGCCCGGCGCGGTTCACCTCGTCGTCACCTGCGAGCACGCGACCCGGCGCGTGCCCGAGCGGCTCCGCCGCGCGTTCCGGGGGCAGGGCGCGCTGCTGAAGAGCCATCGAGGCTGGGACCCCGGCGCGCTCGCGGTGAGCGAACGCGTCGCGGCGGCACTGAGCGCCCCGCTCTTCGTGGGCGAGGTCTCGCGCCTCGTGATCGAACTGAACCGGTCGATCGATTCGCCCTCGCTGTTCTCGGCGACGACGGCGGCGCTCGACGATTCGACGCGCGCCGACCTCATCGCGCGCTACTACACGCCCTGGCGCGTCGCGGTGAAGGATCACATCGAGCGCCGGGCGCGCGAGGGGGCGGTGCTGCACCTGTCGGTCCACTCGTTCACCCCGGTGCTCGAGGGCAGGACGCGCGAGCTGGAGATCGGGCTTCTGTTCGACCCGGCGCGCGCAGGAGAGAAGGCCTTCTGCGATCGGTGGAGGCGCGAGCTGGCGCGCGCCGACGCCGGCGTCGACCCGTGGCGCGTGAAGATGAACCAGCCCTATCGGGGCACGAGCGATGGGCACACGACCGCGCTGCGCCGGGTGTTCCCGGCGGACCGGTACCTGGGCGTCGAGATCGAGGTGCGCAACGACCTGATCGGGTCCAGGCCGGGGCAGGAACGCGTGGGCGGCGCGATCGCGCGGTCGCTGCGTGCGGCGATCGGGCTGGGCTGACTCATGCGGCGCGGAGCATCGGCTGGCGCTTCCAGTAGGTGAGCGAGCGCCACATCCACTCGAGCGGGCCGAAGCGGAAGCGCGCGAGCCAGATGGGGCTCCAGACGAGCTGCGCGGTCCAGATCAGCAGCACGATGCCCCACAGCCCGACGCGGCTCACCTCGCCCCACATGCCGAGACCGTAGCCGTAGAAGACGAGCGAGCAGATCACCGAGTGCGCGATGTAGTTCGAGAACGCCATCTGCCCGACGGCGGCCAGTCGTGCGGTGAGCCATCGCAGCGCGCCGGCGCGGATGATCAGCATGACCAGCGCGACATGCCCGGACGCGACAAGGAGCGAGCCGAAGTAGTTGAAATGGCTGTCGAGCATGTACCAGCGGACGATGTCGAAGCCCTTGGCGGCGTGGAGCCAGCCGCTGACGCCGGCGAGGGGCAGGCCCAGGCCGTAGCCGACCACGAGCATCTTGCGATAGAAGGCGGCCGAGCGCAGGTTGCTGAAGACGCCCGTCTTGAGGGCGACCATGCCCAGCAGCATCACCGCGGTGACGCGCCAGATGCCCCACAGGGGGATCATGAAAAACTGGAACATCGCGGCCTGCGACGCGCGCTGGGGCAGGAGATCCAGGTATCCCCCGGTGAACGCGGCGCGCTGCTCTGCGAGGACTTCTTCGGTGGCGACGAAGCCCTTCTGCATCTCGGGCCACGCGTCGGCGAAGCCGTTCTGCCATTCCTCGGCGGTTCCGGCTTCGACGGCCTGCGCCGCGCTGCGCATCAGCTCCATGAACGTGCCGAAGACCACGTTGATCATGGGCGCGACCATCAGGAGTGCGCCGGCGATGACCAGGAGCCACTTGACGGAGAGTTTGCGGAAGAGGAACGCGACCATGCCGCAGATCGCGTACGAGACGAGGATGTCGCCTTCCCAGATGAGGTAGGCATGGATGAGGCCGAAGAAGAGGAGCCACCCGAGGCGGCGGTAGAAGAGGCCGGCGGACTTCCCGGTGCGCTGCTCGGCGCGGGTGGTGAAGACGATGATCCCTGCGCCGAAGAGGGCGGAGAAGATGGTCATCATCTTGAACTCGAAGAAGACATGCCCGAAGAGCCAGGCGGCCAGGTTTGCGCCCTCGAAGCCCCCCTGCAGCGCCGGGTTGAAGAAGACGAAGGTGTAGTAGGCGAAGAACGGGATGTTCATGGGCAGGATGCCCAGCAGCGCGAAGCCGCGCAGCGTGTCGATGGAGGAGATGCGATCGGAGCCCAGCGCCGGCGTGGCGCGCGCAGACGCGGGGGACGCCGGGGGCGCCGGGGGCGGGGGCGGGGGCGGGGTGTCCATCGCGCTGGGGGCGGTCGTCATTCGGTCCTCCTGTGTCCTCATTCGTCCGGCGGAGACAGTACCCGCATACGGGTGCGTCCGCTTCGCGTGGTTGGGCGAAAGCGTGGGCCGATGTCGCGCCTTCCAGACCACATCGACAAAGACGCGGCCGACCTGCCTCGCGAGTTCGCGAGCAGGGAGGAACTCGTCGCGTTCGTTCGGAGCGCGTTCCCCGGGGCGGGCGGCGAAGGGGCGTCGGAGACGCGGGGCGGGCGGGCCGAGGCGCTCTGCCGGGTGCGCGCCATGGAGCCGCGGGAGTACGCCCGGACCCGGAACTTCCTCGACGGCGCCGTCACGGGCCTCTCGGCGCACCTTCGTCACGGGTGCGTGACGCTCGCCGAGTGTCGAGACGCGGCGGTTGCCATCGTCGATCGCGACGAGGACGCCCAGAAGCTCGTGCAGGAACTGGCGTGGCGTGACTATTACCAGCGCGTCTACGGCGAGATCGGCGAAGGGGTCTGGCGCGATCTCGAGGCGTGGAAGACGGGGCGCGAGGCCGGGTCGTACTCGCGGGCGATGCCCGAGGAGGTCGCGCGTGGCAGCACCGGGCTGGCGTGCATAGACGCGTTCGTGCGCGGGCTCGTCGAGACGGGGAGCATGCACAACCACGCGCGGATGTGGTTCGCCTCGTACCTCGTGCACTGGCGCGCCGTGCACTGGAGCGCCGGGGCGTCCTTCTTCCTGGCGCATCTGCTCGACGCGGACGTCGCGAGCAACAACCTGTCGTGGCAGTGGGTGGCGAGCACGTTCAGCCACAAGCCCTACATCTTCAATCGGGACAACCTGGAGCGCTTCACCGGGGGCGTGCACTGCGCCGCCTGCGCCAGCGCCGGGGAGTGCCCCTTCGACGCGCCGTACGAGGCGCTGGAGCGTCGGCTTTTCGGCGTGAGCGTGGAGGGGAGGGATCGGCGTGGCTGAACGCGTGGCATGGGTGCACGACTACGCGATGCGGGCGACCTCGCCGGCGCTGCGTCCGGGCTGGCCCGGGGTGTTCGTGTTCGACGAGGAGTGGATCGAATCGGAGGGGCTGAGTCTGAAGCGGCTGGTGTTCCTCTACGAGTGCGCGCTGGAGCTTCCTGTGACGATCCGGAGGGGGAGGGTGGTGGAGGCGGTCTCCTCGTTCGCGCGAGAGGCCGGGGCCGGGGTGATCGTGACGACGGCGTGCCCCTCGCCGCGGATCGCGCGGCAGATCGAGGCGCTGCGCCGGGAGTTCGTGGTGGAGGTGGTCGAGGACGAGGGGTTGGTGGGGCCGGGGTCGCGCGTTCCCGACCTGAAGCGGTTCTCGCGGTACTGGTCGAGGGTGGAGAGGTCGGTGTTCGAAGGGGCGGACCGCGCGCGCGGCGCCGGGCTTGTCCGGGGGGACTTCGCCGATCGGTGAGCGCGCCGGTCCCACGGACGGGCGGGAATGCCTACCCTATCGACCACGCCGACGCATGAGAGAGTCGCTCGGCGAGGCCGCGCAGAGGATGCGCGGTCCCGCCGCGGCTGTCGCCCCATGCCGGTCGCGTGAAGAGGAGTATTGCAGGACGACCATGCTGTTGGCATCGATCGGGATCCTGGGAGTGCTCGCGGTGCTGGCGCCGACGATCCATCGCGCGATCGGGGAGCGCAGCGGCTATGTGTTCGCGTCGGTTCCGGCGGCGCTCGCGGCGTGGATGGCGGTCGCGGCGGCGCCCGGGGTTCTCGCCGGCGAGCCGGTGAGCGAGTCGCTCGTCTGGGTGCAGGGGCTGAACGCGACGCTGGCGGCGCGTCTGGACGGCCTCTCCCTGTTGTTCAGCATGCTGGTGCTGGGCGTGGGAGCGCTGGTGCTGCTCTACGCGAGCGAGTACCTGAAGGGGCATCGCGAGATCGGGCGGTTCTACGCGACGCTGATCGGCTTCATGGCGGCGATGCTGGGGCTGGTGCTGGCGGACAACATCGTCCTGTTGTTTATCTTCTGGGAGCTGACGAGCATCACCTCGTACCTGCTCATCGGGTTCGATCACGATCGGGAGAAGGCGCGGAAGTCCGCGCTGCAGGCGCTGCTGGTGACGGGCCTGGGCGGGCTGGCGCTGCTGGCTGGTCTGATCCTGCTCGCGGTGCAGGCCGGCTCGTGGAGCGTGTCGGAGATCCTGGCGAACCGCGACGCGTGGGCTTCGGGCGGGGCGATCACGGGCTGGACGACGGCGCTGATCCTGATGGGCGTGCTCACGAAGAGCGCGTCGTTCCCGTTCCATTTCTGGCTGCCCGGCGCGATGGAGGCGCCCACGCCGGTGAGCGCGTACCTGCACTCGTCGACGATGGTGAAGGCGGGGGTGTATCTGGCGGCGCGGATGACCCCGGCGTTCGACGCGGTGTCGTTCTGGAACGACGCCCTGACGCTGCTGGGCGGTTTCACGCTGGTGTTCGCGGCGTACCTCTCGACGCGCGAGACGTATTTCAAGAAGGTGCTGGCGTACACCACGGTCAGCTCGCTGGGCGGGATGCTGATGCTGATCGGCCTGGGGGGCGAGGAGGGCGCCGCCGCGGCGTGCGCGTACCTGCTCGCGCACGCGATGTTCAAGGGCGCGCTGTTCCTCGTCGCCGGGTGCGTGGACCACGGGGCGCACCTCAAGGACATCGAGAAGGCCGGCGGTCTGGCGAAGAAGATGCCCTTCACGGCGGCGGCGGGCGCGATCGCGGCGCTGTCGATGGCCGGGCTGCCCCTGACGCTCGGGTTCGCCGGGAAAGAGCTGCTGCTCAAGACGAGTCTGCACGCGCCTGCGTGGAAGTGGTACGTGGTGATCAGCGCGTCGGCGGCGGGGGTTTTCTTCGTGGTCGCGGCGTGGATGGCCGGGTACCGCGCGTTCTTCGCCCCGGCGCAGGACGACGCGGCGCGCGACCACGCGGCCCACGCGCACGAGAACGGCTGGCGCATGCTGCTGGGCCCGCTCTCGCTGGCGTCGCTGGGCATCGTCGCGGCGCTGGCGCCGTGGCTGTTCGCCGAGCCGATGACCCGGGCGGCGGCGGGGGCGGTGCTGGGCTTCGAGGTCGACGCGTGGAAGTCCGTGCACCTGGACCTGGGCCACATGCTGGCGCCCGGGGCGGCGCTGGCGATCAGCCTGGGCGCGCTGGTGGCGGGCACGGGTCTGTATTTCGCGAGGGCCCCGTGGCGGCGTGCGACCGCGCCGGCGCATGTGCTCGAGCGCGTGGGGCCTGCGCAGCTGTATCACTGGATCTACGAGGGCGTGCTCGGCTTCGGCAGGTTCCAGACGCGCGTGCTGCAGAACGGCTCGCTGAGCGTGTACATCAAGACCGTCGTGGGGACGCTCATCGCCCTGACGGTCTACGCGATCTGGCGGAGCGACGTGAGCATCGCGCCCGAGACGATCCGGCCCGACGTGGCCGGCGTCGAGTGGGCGCTGCTGCTGGTGCTGCTGGGCGGCGCGGCGCTGTGCGCGATGCTGGTGTCGCGCCTGGCGGCGGTCGCGGCGCTGGGGGCGATCGGCTACGGCGTGGCGATCATCTTCGTGCTGTACGGCGCGCCCGATGTCGCGATGACCCAGTTCGCGGTCGACACCCTGACCGTCATCATCTTCGTGCTCGTGATCTATCACCTGCCCCGGTTCGCGTCTCTCTCGTCGAGGCGCCATAAGTCGTTCGACCTGGCGGTCTCGACGGCGTTCGGCGGGATCATGGCGGTTCTGATGCTCATCGCGTCCGAGCTGACGCCCACCCGCCCGGTCTCCGACATGATCGTGGAGCGGGCGTACACCGAGGGCTACGGTCGCAACGTGGTGAACGTGATCCTGGTCGACTTCCGCGCGCTCGACACGCTGGGTGAGATCACGGTGCTCGGGCTGGCGGCGGTTGGCGTGTACACGCTCATGCGCCTGCGCCAGCCGGGGGAGGGGTCGGCGTGAACTCCATCATCCTCATGACCGCGACGCGTCTGATCTTCCCGCTGCTGCTGCTGTTCTCGGTGGTGGTGACGCTCAACGGGCACAACCTGCCCGGGGGCGGGTTCGTGGGTGGTCTGATGGCGGCGTCGGCGTTCGCGCTGTACTCGATGGCGTACGACGCGGCCACGACGCGCAAGCTGCTGCGCATCGACCCGATCCTGCTGATCGGGCTCGGCCTGCTGCTGGCGACGGTGAGCGGGTTGTACTCGCTGGTGTACGGGGCGTTCACCGGCCTGTCCATGGCGTTCATGCAGGGCATGTGGGTGTCGTTCGAGGCCCCCGGGATCGGCGAGATCAAGCTCGGGACGCCCCTGTTCTTTGATCTGGGCGTCTATTTCACGGTGCTGGGCGTGACGCTGCTGATGGTTCTCACGCTCGAAGAGGAGGCGGCGGGATGACACCACTCCTCGCGATCGCGGTCGGCGCGCTGTTCGCGGCGGGCATCTACATGATGCTCCGGCGCAGCGCGATGAAGCTGGTGATCGGGCTCGTGCTCGTCGGGCACGCCGCGAACCTGCTGATCTTCGGGTCGTCGCGGATCATCCCGGGCGGCTCGCCCCTCACGCGCGTGGGGGAGACCCAGCCCGAGTCGCCCTACACCGACCCGCTGCCCCTCGCGCTCATCCTGACGGCGATTGTGATCAGCTTCGCGATCGTGTCGTACACGATCGTGCTGCTGCGCCGGACCTTCGACGAGGCACGCACGGACGACCTGGACTCGCTGAGGACCACCGACCGATGAACGCGCTGCTGGTGAGCCCCATCGTGATCCCGCTGCTGGGCGCCGTGCTGTGCACGGTCGCGTGGAAGGCGGTGCGCGTGCAGCGCGTGATCGCGTTGACCTGTTCGGTCGCGTCGCTGGTGTGCTGCCTGATGCTGCTGTGGAGCGTGCGTGAGGGCGGGGTGCTGGTCACGCGGGTCGGGGGGTGGGGCCCGCCCTTCGGGATCTCGCTGGTGGCCGACATCCTCTCGGCGATCATGGTGTCGCTGGGCGCGATCGTGGGCCTGGCGACGGTGGTGTACTCGCTGGGCTCGATCGACGAGCGGCTCGAGAAGTACGGCTATCACGCGCTGGTGCAGGCGTTGCTGGCCGGCGTCGCGGGCGCGTTCCTGAGCGCGGACCTGTTCAACATCTATGTGTGGTTCGAGGTGCTGCTGATGTCCTCGTTCGTGCTCCTGACGCTCGGGGGCGGGCGGGGGCAGCTCGAGGGCGCGATCAAGTACGTCACGCTGAACCTGCTCTCGTCGACGATCTTCCTGGCGGCGACGGGGCTGCTGTACGGAGTCGCCGGGACGCTGAACCTCGCCGACCTGGCCGAGACGCTGGCGGAAGCGGAGAACCCCCGGCTCATCACGGCGTTCTCGATGCTGTTCCTGGTGGCGTTCGGCATCAAGGCGGCGATCTTCCCGTTCTTCTTCTGGCTGCCGGCGAGCTATCACACGCCCCCCCCGGCGGTTTCGGCGCTGTTCGCCGGGCTGCTGACGAAGGTGGGCGTCTACGCGATCATCCGCGCCTTCACGCTGGTGTTCGTGCAGGAGCCGTCGTTCACGGGCGAGCTGCTGATGTGGCTGGCCGGGCTGACGATGGCGACCGGCGTGCTCGGGGCGGCGGTGCAGCACGAGGTGCGCCGGATCCTCTCGTTCCACATCATCAGCCAGATCGGCTACATGCTCATGGGGCTTGGCGTGGCGCTGGTCGCCAGCGCCGAGGCGACGCGCCTGGCGGAGGCCGGCGCCCCCGAGGCGGCGGTCGCGGCGATGCGCACTGCCGCGGTCGTGTCGCTCACCGGCTCGGTGTTCTACATCCTGCACCACATCATCGTGAAGACGAACCTGTTCTTCGTCGCCGGCGTGATCCAGAAGGTCAAGGGCACGGGCGAGCTGGCGCGCATCGGCGGGCTCTACCGCGAGCGCCCGTGGCTGGGCGTGTGGTTCCTCGTGTCGGCGCTGTCGCTGGCGGGCATCCCGGCGCTGTCGGGGTTCTGGGCGAAGTTCACGCTGGTGCGAGGCGGGCTCGAGGCGCGCCAGTGGTGGCTGGTCGCGGTCTCGCTGGGCGTCAGTCTGCTGACGCTGTTCTCGATGACGAAGATCTGGGCGGAGGCGTTCTGGAAGGCGGACCCGCACGAAGAGGGCGCGACGCGCAGCCGCGAGCGCCCGACGCGCCGGCGCATGGCCCTGATGTACGCGTCGATCGTGGGGATGGCGCTGATCACGCTGGCGATCGGCGCCGGCGCTGGCAGTGTGTACACGCTCGCCGAGCGCTCCGCGATCCAGCTCCTCGACACGAGTGCGTACCGCGACGCTGTGCTCGGGCGCACGACGACAAAGCTGCCGGGCGCCGAGCCCGTGGGCGTTGTCCGGGGCGTCGACGGGGGTGACGAGCCATGATCCAGCGTCTGTTGATGAACCTGCTGCTGGCGCTGCTGTGGGCGTCGACGATCGGTCCGTTCACGCCGGCGAACGTGGGCGTGGGCTTCGTGATCGGGTTCTTCGTGCTGCTGATCGCGTCTCCGATCGACAAGCGGGACAGCTATTCGAAGCGCGTGTTCGGCGTGCTCGGGTTCATTTTCTACCTGTTCTACGAGCTGGCGAGGGCGAACGTGCTGGTGGCGTGGTGGACGATCTCGCCGCTGAAGCGACTGTCCCCGGCGCTGATCATCCTGCCGCTGGAGGAGGGGATGACCGACGCCGAGATCACCGTGCTGTCGAACGTGATCACGCTGACCCCGGGGACGCTGAGTCTCGACGTGTCTCCGGACCGGCGCGCGATGCTCGTGCACTGCATGCACGCCCCGAACCCCGACGCGGTGCGCCGCGAGATCCACGACGGGTTCCTCAGACGCCTTCTGGAGGTGACGCGATGATGCTGCTGGCGACGATGGTTGGCGAGGGCGCGGTCGTGCCGATGGAGGCGGTCGAGGCTGCGTCGCGGCTCTCGCCGAGCGTGAAGATCCTCTTCACGCTGGCGGGCGCGGCGCTGAGCGTTGGTCTGATCTGCGCGATGATCCGGCTCATGGCCGGGCCCTCGCTGCCGGACCGCGTCGTGGCGCTCGACCTGATGGGCAACTTCGCGGTCGCGATGATCTGCGCCTTCGCGGTGCTGAGCGACATCCCGGCGCTGCTGTCGGTTGGGATCGTGATGGCGCTCGTGCTCTTCCTGGGCACGGTGGCGTTCGCGTTGTACCTCGACCGGCGCGTGCGCGGCGTGTGGAGCCACGACTCATGACCGGCATCCAGGGCGGACTGGTCGTGGGTCTCGTGCTGCTGGGCGTGGGCTTCAGCATGCTCGCAGGCATCGGCGTGCTGCGCATGCCCGACGCGTACATGCGCATGCAGGCGGCCACCAAGGCGGGCACGCTCGGGGTGGCCTGCATCGTGATCGGCGTGGCGATCCACTTCCAGAGTCTGGCGGTCGCGGTGCACGCGCTGCTGATCGTCGCGTTCTTCTTCCTGACGGCGCCGGTCGCGTCGCACCTGATCGCCCGGGCCGGCTTCGCGGCGAACATGCCGCTCTGGGAGCGCACGATCCGCGAAGACCTCGACGCGCACAACGCCAGGACGAAGGACGCGGCGGGCGACGCTGCGCCGGGCGCGTCACCGGCGGGCGAGGCGGATCCGGATCGGCCCTCGCGCGCGTGACGCGTCGACGACGCGCCCGCCCTGGGTGATCTCCACGAGTCCCTCGGCGACGAGGCGGCGCGCTGCCCGGCGGACCGGCTCCATCATCGTGCGCCAATCGTCGGGGCCGGCGGCCAGTCGCGCGATCTCCGAGGGGCAGGCGCTGGCGTCGCGCGGGCGCGAGCGGAGCAGCTCGAGCACGGCGCGTTCGAGCGACTCGCGGGCTTCTCCGGACGCCTCGGAGCGCGAGGCGCGTCTGCAGGCGTCTGAGCAGTGCCTGACGCTCTCCCAGTCGCGCTCCCATTTCTTGCGCCAGGTGATGACGCGTCCGCAGTGCGCGCAGGGCTTGGTCGGGAGGGCGTCGCGACGGGGCATGCCCGGGGTTCGCGGCTCAGTCGTGCGCGGATGTGCCGAAGTTGGAGAGCACGGCGTTGATGTCGGCGAAGTTGACCTCGCCGTCGAGGGTGACATCGCCGGGGAGCGATCCGTCGGCAGGGCCGGCGGCGCCGAAGTTGGAGAGCACGGCGTTGATGTCGGCGAAGCTGACGATCCCGTCGTTGTTCGCGTCGCCGGGCCAGCGGGCGGCGGCGCGGAGCATGTCGAGGGCGGCGAGGGCGATCCTGGTGTTGCCTCGCTGCGTGAAGTGCGTGCCGTCGATCCTGAAGCCGTCGACATACTGGTCTGGCATCGAGCCCATGTCGTCGCGACGGAGAAGCGTGACGCCCGGCACGGCGTTCGCGCGTGCGTTCTCGAGCACATAGCGGTGCCAGTTCTCGAGCGTGCCCGTGTCGTGCACGATGTCGCCGATCCACGCGATCTGGACATCCGGGTGCGCCGAGCGCAGCATCGCGGTGAACTCGGCCATCGACTCGAGGGTCGAGTTCTGCGTCGCGAGGTGCATGAGCCAGATGTCAGGGGCCGCGAGCGACATCCATTGCGGGACCGCGCCCGAGAAGCACTGCGAGACCTGGGCGCCGTAGCCGTTGCCGCCCCAGCCGACCGACGCGAAGATATAGCCCGGGACATCGGTGCGATACGCCTCGTAGCCAAAGAGGGCCACCGGCCCTCGCACGCCTGACGGGCGCACCTCGAGCCCGCGCCACGACGCGTCGGGCGATGCGGCGGGCGGGGCGTGGTGCTCGAAGCGTCGGATCTCGTAGGGGCCGTACAGCGCCTGCGACCCGGCGTCGGGCGCGCGGTCGAAGGGGTGTTCGAAGGTGACGCGGGTCGTGTCGCTTGGCTGGTCGTAGTCGATCGCGCTGGCGACCGAGATCGTGTATCCCGAGCTGGTGGTCGGGAAGAAGAACGCGTCGCCGACGAGCGCCGGGGCGGGGCCTGCGCCGAGGTTGCCCGCGAACACGATTTCCCCGTTGTTGATGCGCTGCACGACGACGGCGGGAGTCTGCGTCCGCGCGGTGTCGAGCGGCACCGTGGCGAGAAACTCCTGCGCGCCGGGGGCGGACTGGCTGCTGCCGGTGTCGTACGAGAAGCTCGCGTCGGAGGAACCCGGGTACGCGAGGACGAACGCGACGAGCGTGATCGGGGCGTCGTCGGTGAAGCGTGAGCCGGGCTCGTGGCCCGATCGGAGGGAATATCGGGTGCCGGGGTTGGTGCTGTTGAGGAGCACGCCGCCACCGGGTCCGAGTCCGGTGCTGTAGACGCTCGCGGTGAAGAAGCGGGAAAAGTTGGAGGTGTGCGCCGACCCGACGGAGCCGGAGAACCGGTACCCGTCGGAGCCGGTTGATCGGATCGCGAAGGTGGGCGAGTCGCGGATCAGGAAGGCCGGGCGGAACGCGATCCCCGATGCGTGCTCGCGCAGGGCTTCGACATAGCCGTGACCGAAGTTGCCGACGCCACCGAGGATGTCCCACAGTCGCACGCCGCGGCTGTTGCCGCTGACGAAGACGCGTGTCGGCTGGGCGGGCGGCCTGTGCTCTGCGAGGATTCGGAGCGCCGGGGACACCCCGTGCACTTCGTCGCTGTCGGGGAACGCGGCGGTGACCGAGGGGAGCGTGCGGAGAAAGAAGCCGGCGGACTGGACGGGCTGTTCGAAGGGCGAGCGGTACAGCATGCCCTCGCAGGCGTTGACGAGTCTCACGACACGGAGGGATGTGGGCTGGATGGAGGTGTCTCGTGAGAAGACATGGAAGTCGGTCGCGCGAGCGGGCTTGTCGACCTCGGCGGCGCGCTGCGACTGCGAAGCGGTCGCTCCTGCGCCGTCGTGGGGCTGGGCGGTGATGGCGTGGTTGATCATCCAGCGCACGCCGTCGATGCCGTTCATATTCCCGGCGTGGAGCGAGGTGTCGAGGTTGTACGGCGCGAAGTGGTCGCGGCTGGCGAACACGGCGCGCGCGTCGCCGGTGGTGACCGAGTGGTTGCGCACGGCGACGAGGCCGAAGACGCCTCGCATCGAGGGCGTCGCGCCGGTCGCGCCGAGCGTGAAGTCGCCCGTCGCGGGGCCGGCGGCGAAGGGCCCGGAGGGAGCGCTGGTGTTCTGGACGAAACCGCGTGTGTCCGATTCGACGGACAGGAACGCGACGCCGTTGCTGTCGAGCGTGAGTGTGACGAGCGCCCACTCGCCTCGCGGGAGGGCGTCGGGTGCGACGAGCGCGATCTGCAGCGGCGAGCCGCTGGCTCGGGACAGCGTGGCGAGGACATCGCCATCGGGCGAGACGGCGAGCGAGAAGGCGCCGGGCACATCGAGGATTGAGCGCGTGGCGGGCCCGTCGTCGGGGTCGCGATGCAGCCATGCGAAGAGCGTGAAGGATCCGGCGGCGATCGCGGGGGGCGCCGGAAGGCGAACGACGGCCTGATCGGATGTGGTCTCGACTGCGCCGGTGGCTGGCGGCGAGACGGCGGCGGTCGCGAGCGCGAGGCAGGTGAGAACAAAGGCCGCGCGAGCGGTGTGACGCATGCGAACTCTCTCCGGTGGCTTCGTGCGTCGTCCGGACGCATCACCATCATGCCGTGCCCGGCCGGGAGAGCAAGGGGGTACCCGGGGAATGAAAGGAAAATGCCCGGCCTTGCGGGCCGGGCATCCTGGGTGTTTGGTGGATTATCGGAGCGTGGTCAGCGGATCAGCGGTCGTTGCAGCCGACGCCGAAGTTGGAGAGGACGACGTTGAGGTCGGCGAAGTTGACGACGTCGTCGTTGTTGAGGTCGCCGGGGACGCCGAAGCCGGTGGCGCCGAAGTTGGAGAGGACGACGTTGAGGTCGGCGAAGTTGACGACCCCGTCGCCGTTGGCGTCGCCGGTGCAGCTGGGCAGGGGGACGATCGCCGAGACGACGACGTCGTCGATGTTCCAGCCGTGGTAGATGACGCTGGTGTCGGTGGTGCCCATGACCCAGCGGAGGTAGACGGTGCTCTGGCCGTCAGCGATGGAGGAGATGTCGTAGGTGTGCTGGGTCCACGCGGTCTCGTTGAGGGAGGTGGTGGGGTTTGCCCAGAGGATGTTCCAGGTCGTGCCGTTGTTGGAGACCTCGAAGCGTGCCTTGTCGTAGGTGGAGGACTCGACGCCGAGCCAGCGCCAGAACGAGACGGAGACGCCGGAGTAGTTGGAGCAATCGAGCGCGGTGGAGGTGAGGTTGTAGGCGGGCATGCTGTTGGTGTAGTCGCCGTTGAGGTTGTAGCCGTAGACGAACTGGCCGGTGTATCCGGAGGTGGGGTCGCGCCCTCGCGAGCCCTGTCCGGTGGGCTGGCCGAAGGCCCACTGGCCCTGGGTGGTCCAACCCGGATCGGTGTCGAAGTTGAACTCGTAGACGGGGGTGGGCCCGCCCACGGTGAACGAGATGGTTGCGAGGTTGGAGGGGCCGCCCTCGGGGGGCGTGCCGCCGTCGTCGGCCATGTAGGTGAAGGAGTCGTTGCCGAGGTAGTTGAAGTTGGGGCGGTAGGTGAGGGTGTCGGTGGTGAGCTGGTAGGGGACGGCGGTGATGAGCCCGTTGGCGGAGTCGAAGAGGCGCCCGTTGGCCGGGAGCGACTGGACGAAGTAGGAGAGCCCGTCGCCGGGGAGCCCGTCGTCGTTGACGGGGAGCTGGACGACGACCTCGGTGTTGGCGGGCGTGGAGAACGCGGTGTTGCCGGCGAATGGCGGGCGCGGGCCGCAGTCGCTCATCGCGGAGAGATCGATCGCGGCGAAGCCGACCGGCGTGCCGCCGCCCGGTGAGAGGCCGGCGATGCCGTCACGCCCGTTGTTGGTGAGGTAGTTGAGCTCGATGCGCCCGTCGAAGAACATGACGACCTGGAAGGTCATCGGCCCTGCGGGGGAGAAGTTGTCCTGGATGTTGATCCAGGTGACGGCGGCGCGGTCGGAGAACTGCTTCCACGAGACCTGGCCGGCGCCGGAGTTGAGCCCGTCGAAGAAGGGCGAGATGCGCGGCTGGTTGAAGTGGATGGCGAAGGTCTCGACGGTGGTGCTGTCGGGCCCGTTGAAGGTGATGTTGCCAGCGGCGTTGACCCAGAACGAGGAGTACTCGACGCCGTAGAGGCGGACCTTGGCGTTGTCGGCGAGGGTGACCTGGATGGAGTTGGAGGTGAGCAGCGCGAGCGGGGTTCCGCCTTCTGGATTCGTGTCGAAGGAGGAGATCTCTTCGGCGCAGCCGGTGTAGAAATCGATGTTGCCGGGCGAGGGCTCGAAGGCGAGACGGAGGTTCTGGAGATCGGAGAGCCCGAGCGCCGTGGTGAACTGCTGCGCGAAGTAGGAGGGGATGTCGGTGGTGCTGAAGGAGAAGCACGCGCCTTCGTTGTTGTTGGTGGAGGCGTTGCCGGCGTCATCGGTCGCGGCGAGCGAGAAGAAGTAGGCGGTTCCGTCGGTGAGTCCGGAGAGTGAGACGGAGTGCGTGGTGTTGCGCGGGCTGGCGGCGGTGGTGCTGCCGCCGCAGGCCGTGCCGTAGCTCATCGTGACGACGGCGGGCTCGGAGGTCTCGAAGGTGATGGTCGCGCCGAAGGGCCCTGTTGAAGCGACCGCGACGTTGGAGATGACGGGCGGGGCGCAGTCGACGGTGGCGGTGGCGGTGACGGTGACATTGGTCCCGCCGAAGCCGTCGTCGGCGTCGATGTAGGTGAGGGTGATGGTGTCGCCGTCGAGGGTGCGCAGGACGCCGGGGGACTTGACGCTGCTCGTGGGGAGCATGGCGCGGAAGTCAGCGGTGAGGGGGCCGGTCTCGGTGAGGACGACCATCTCGCCGATGGGGTCGGAGGTGCTGGTGACGTGGACGATGACGGTCTCGTTGACGCCGTCGTCCATGTTGAGGTCGCAGTCGGAGACGCGCAGCGAGAGCTCGGCGCCGCACTGGTAGACGGCGCTGTTGAGCGACGCGAGGCCGGCGGTCGAGCAGTTGATGAGCAGCGGGCTGGCGGCGAGGGAGAAGGTCTGGGGTCCGACGGGCACGTTCGTGCCGACGATGTTCACCTGCCACACGCCGGGCGTGGGGTTGGCAACGAAGACCTGCTCGATGTTGTCCTTGGTGTTGGGCTGGTTGCGGACGGCGTTGGCGCCGGGGTTGGCGAAGTCGAGGGTCCAGGGGTACTGGCGGTTGCCGTTGGGGTCGATGACGACGAGGTCGAGGTCGTTGACGAGCATGGGGAGCGCGACGGCGGCGCCGGGCGCGTCGTCCCACGCGAGGGTGGCCTTGAACTCGGGCGAGCCGGGCTCGACGAAGACAAGGACGGAGTAGGAGCCGCCCTGCGAGACGGACTCGCTGGCGATGTTGCCCTCGCGCATGAAGTCGATGGTGTCCTTCACGCGGATGGAGCCGTAGCCGGTCTGGTTGTCGGGGCCGGGCTGGGCGACATCCTGCGCGTTGTGCGCGAGGAGGACCTTGACCATCGAGGGATCGGGGTCGGGCTCGCCCGAGAAGTTGAGGCGCCAGTCCTGCAGGATGAGTGCGACGGCGCCGGCGACGGTGGGGGCGGCCATCGAGGTGCCGCACTTGGTGTTGAAGGTTGTGTCGGCGCTGGAGCCCGAGGAGGTGACGCCGTTGTCGCTGGGGTTGCCCCAGGGGTCGACGCCGTTCTGGCAGCCGGGGGCCGAGATGTCGGGGCGCATGCGTCCGGAGTCATCGGGGCCCCACGAGGTGAAGCCGGTGACCGAGTCGTCGTTGGAGTTGAGCGCGCCGACGGTGATGTGGTTCTTGGCGTTTCCTGGGGGCGCGGTGGTGCGATAGGTGGAGCCGCAGCGCGCGGTGCCCTGTCGCTCGTTGCCTGCGGCCCAGATCATGATCATGTTGCGCCCGAGGGAGCCGCGCGCGATCTCGTCGATGAGGGCGGAGGTGAGGCCGTAGTCGCCTTCCCAGTCGCAGGGGAAGCCGTTGGGGGCGGTATTGGAGCCGATGGAGTTGTTGGAGAGGTGGGCGCCGTGGACCTGGATGGCGGCGGTGTAGTCCTGGACGAGGTCGCCCGGGTCGGTGTAGAGGAAGCCGGCCTGGAGGCCGCCGGGCACCTGGAAGCCGAAGGAGGTGATGAGCGCGTCGGGCGCCATGCCGCGGTGGTTGCCGCTCAGGTCGCCGCGTCCGGCGACGGTGCCGGCGACGTGGGTGGCGTGGTCGGAGGTGCTGGAGTTGTCGTTGACGCCCAGGATGGCGCGGGACGCGCCGTCGCCGCGGAAGGTCTGGTGCGTGTTCCGGATGCGTCCGCCGTCGTAGACCATGACGTTGACGCCGGCGCCGGTGAGCCCGTACGGGGCGGCGTTGACGGCGTTGACCTGGGTGCGCTCGCGGTTGGAGTTGTTGAGTGGGGTCCAGGTGGGCTCGGCGGGTTCGATCCACATGACCTCGTCGCGCTGCGCGAGTTCGCGGATCTGCGAGAGGTGCGCGTGGACGACGACGGTGTTGATGGGCTTGACGAACGAGCGGATCTCGACGCCCTCGGCGTTGAGGACCGCGGCGCCGGCGTCGTGGATGTCGATGTCGGCGTGGAAGGCGACATAGGCGGCGACGAGGTGGTCGCGCTTGCCGTCGGCCGGGTCGGCCAGTTCGGCGGGCTCGGCGGCGGCGATGTGGTCGAGGATCGTCCACTCGGGGGGCGTGCCCTGCGCGAGCGTCGAGTGGAGTTTCCAGGCGGGGCTCATCTCGCGGATGTTGACCAGAGCCGGGCGCGACGCGATCGCGTTGGCGTTGGCGCCGCCCTCGAGCGTGCCGATCCAGGAGTTGGCGCCCACGAAGGTGTGGAGGCGGAGGCCCGCGGCGCGCAGCGCGTCCTTCTCGCTGTCGAGGAGGGGGCGGTCGAACGAGACGACGACGCGGGTCGAGTCGGCCTTGCGCGCGATGTCGGCGGCGTTGGAAGCGAGCTCGGCGCGCGACATGACCTTGAAGGTGTCGTCGACGGCGGCCTTCCACTGCACCTGAGCGGAAACGGTCGACGCGGCGCCGGCGCACGCGAGCAGCGCGGCCGCGAGAGTGCGCGAGCGCCACGACGAACCGTGTCGAGCGTTGGGTGAATCCGGGTTCTGGGACATGAACGAACTCCTGCGGGCAACAGCGAACGAGAGGTGGTCCCGGAGTGCGCACGCCAATGCGCACCCCGGTCGGAGTAAACGACAATCACGAGCGAGGGGCGTCGGCCCGTCGTCGAGGGGTCAGGAAGCGAACGGCGCGCAGAGAACAAGAGGGCTACGGGCCCTTGGCTTCACGAACGGGTTAGGGGGTCGCGCACACGCGGTCGGTTTCCGCCTTCACGCCTTCGAAGATACAGCACACTCCTCGGCGGCGGAAGGCCCAGTTTGGGGAATTCCCAGGGCGGACCCAAAAAAGTTTCGCTGTTCCCGGACCATGGTCCCGCCGGGAGCCGCGCCGTTGCCGAAGGCCGGTCGAGCCCTGAGAATGGGGCATGACTGTTTCACACTGGAGAGTTCAGCACGCCGGGTTCGCGCCGGCCCGGGATCTGCCGGCGCGGGTCGACCTGCTCGTGCTGGGGGGCGGCGTCGCGGGGGTGTCGGCTGCCCTGGAGGGGGAGCGACGGGGGCTGGACACGCTGGTCGTGGAGCGCCGGCGCGTCGCGTGGGAGGCGAGCGGGCGCAACGCCGGGTTCCTCATGCGAGGGATGGCCGAGAGCTACGCGGTTGCCGTGGAGCAGTACGGGCGCGAGGCGGCCAAGCACGCCTGGCGCGTGAGCGAGGACAACCTGAGGGACCTGGTGGCGAAGGGCGTCGACGGGCTGCGCTCGTTCCAGCGCGTCCCCAGCGTGATCGTCGCGACGAGCGAGGACGAGCGGGTGAAGTTGCGCAAGAGTCTGGAACTGCTGCGCGAGGACGGGTTTGATGCGCTCTGGCTCGACGACGGCGCGGATGCGCTTTGGGAGAGCGGGATCGGCCTGGGCGGGCTCGTCAACCCGCATGATGGCGCTGTGAACCCGATCGAGATGATGGGCTTCCTGGCTGGGAAGCTGAAGCGCCAGGTGCGCGAGGGCGTCGAGGCCTACGCGATCGAGAGCGTGAAGGACGGTCTGCGCGTGCGCACGAGCGAGGGCGATGTCGTCGCGTCGCGCGTGATGCTCTGCACGAACGCCTTCGCGCGCGAGCTGCTGCCGAGTCTGCGCGGCGTGGTGGAGCCCAAGCGCGGCCAGATGCTCGCGGTGAGGCTGCTGGGCGTGGACGAGGCGCCGTGGAGGCGTCTGGACGCGAGTTATTACCTGAACTACGGGCACGAATATGTGCGCCAGACCTTCGACGGCACGGTCGTGCTGGGCGGGTACCGCTGGATGCGCAAGGACACCGAGGTGGGCTACGAGGACGCGCCGCAGCCCGAACTGCAGGGCGCGCTGGAGCGCCTGGCGCATGAGTTGTTCGCGGAGAGCGAGGACGATCGCGCGTTCGAGGTGGTGGCGCGCTGGTCGGGGGTGATGGGGTTCTCGCCCGACGGCATGCCGCTGGTGGGGCCGGTGCGCGAAGAGTGGAACGAGACCGGCGCCGCGTGGTTCTGCGGCGGCTTCACGGGGCACGGGATGTCGCTGGGCCACCGGACGGCCACGCTGGCGGTCGGCGCGATGCTGGGGGATGGGGAGAACCCGTTCCCTTTGGGGAGGGCAGTGGGGAGTGGGGAGTAGGGAGCAGGGAAGAGGGGATGCCTGGAGCGTGCCGTCAGGCGCTGCGTCGGATGGGGGAGCGGTAGGAATCGAGGCGCGAGCCCGATCCGGTCCCGGCGGGGTCGATCGTGGGCAGGCCCACGGGCAGGGCGCGAGCGCTGAACTCGTCGGCCTCGTCGTGCAGGGCGCGATGGGCGAGGGCGTTGGCGTCCTCGTCCTCGACGACGCGCGGGAAGAGGTCGTTCCAGACCTGCGCGTCCGCTCCGGGGGTGGGCGTCGCGGCGGGGTTGGCGACGGGTTCGGAGGAGTTCAGCGGCTCGCGGTGGTCCATGGCGTGCGTTATCGACGCGGCGCGGGCGCGACTTTCGCGCGTCTGTCTCGGATACGATTGGTTTCTCACGAATGGAGCCGCGATCGATGTCGACGACCAACACCGCACCGTCTCTGTCCAAGGCCGCCCGTCTCGCGATCGACGGGGGGACGCCGGTGCGCCCAGCCGGGAAGAAGATCCCGCTGATCTCGGCGAAGCTCGACCGGACGGACATCGACGCCGCCATCGCGGTGCTCGAGAGCGGGATGCTGCGTGCCGGCCCCCGGGCGGCGGAGTTCGAGAAGCAGTTCGCGGCCAAGACCGAGGCGGCCCACGCGCTGACCTGCGCGAACGGGACCTGCGCGCTCCAGCTGGCGTATCTGGCCGCCCTCCACCTGCCCGCGCAGGGCGCGCGCGAAGAGGTCGAGGTCATCGTGCCCTCGTGGACCTATATCGCCACGGCGTCGATGCTCGTGGCCTGCGGCATCACGCCGGTCTTCTGCGAGTGCGACCCGGAGACCTACACGATCGACGCGGAGGACGCCGCCACGAAGATCAGCCACAAGACGCGCGCGATCGCCGCGACCCACCTGTACGGGAACCCTGTGGATATCGACGCGGTGCAGGCGCTGGCGCAGAAGCACGACCTGCGCGTGGTCTACGACGCGGCGCAGAGCCACTTCGCGACCTGGAAGGGCAGGGGCCTGGGCGCGTTCGGCGACGCGGTGACCTATTCGTTCTACGCGACGAAGAACCTCGCGACGGGCGAGGGCGGCATGGTGACGACCAACAGCCCGGAGGTCGCCCGCGCGATGGGCCTGCTGCGCTCGCACGGCGAGACGGAGAAGTACCTGCACGAGACGGTGGGGTTCAACTATCGCATGACCGACATCGAGGCCGCGATCGGGCTGAGCCAGCTGCAGCGGGCCGACCAGTTCACCGGCGCGCGTCGGGCGAACGCGAAGAAACTCGACGCGCTGGTCACTGAGATCGACGGGCTGCACGCGCCCAAGACCACGCCCGGCGGCGAGCACGCGTTCCACCTGTACCAGATCCGCATGGACGAGACGGCGTTCTCCTGCTCGCGCGACGAGTTCATCAAGGCGTTGGAGGCCGAGGGCGTGAATTGCGGCGTGCACTACCCCAAGCCCCTGCACTTCCAGCCGGCGTTCTCGCAGTACGCCACGCAGAAGTACCCGATCAGCGAGCGCCTGGCGCGCGAACTGTTCTGCGTCGCGGTGCACCCGTCGCTGACGGATGCCGATATCGCCGACCTTGGCGAGGCGCTGCGCAAGGTCGCGGACGCGTATCGGAAGTAAGAAGAGAAGATGAAGAGATTCACCGCGGAGGACGCGGAGGGGGAAGGGGCTGGGGGAGGCGTGGTACGGCGCAGCCGTGCCACGACCGGAACCGACTGAGGTGCTGAACCCTTGCGGACCTCTCCGTGGCACGGGCTGCGCCCGTGCCACGCCACCCATCTTTACTTTCTCTTCCTGCTCCCCACTCCCCATTCCTCGCCCCCTCCCAAAAGAGTTTGGAGATCCTCCGTTCCTGCGGTACCTTGTCTGGAGCACAAGGGGCGAACGCCCGGAGGAGACCCGCATGCGTATCCGTGAAGGTGTCATCGCGCTGTCCGCGTTCGCGGCGAGCGGGCTCGCGCTCGCGTCCCACCCCACCACCACGATGTACGGGCACGAGTTCGTCACGGTGGGCGCGCCGGGCAATCAGGGCGCGCAAATCCTCGACAACGACGGCATCGGCCCGCTCATCCGCGTCGGCGCGGTCAACTACGAGTTCCGCGTCTCACGCCACGAGGTCACGCGCGGGCAGTGGCTCGAGTTCATCGACGCGCAGCGCGCGTTCCTGCCCCAGAACTTCAGCCCTCTGAACCCCGGCTTCACAGGCCGCGCTGCCGAGTACATCGGCATCGGCCCCGACGGGCTCCCCGCATACCAGGTCACGCGCCCCGACCTGCTCAACATCCCCGCGGTTCCCTCGTGGGAGTTCGTCGCGCGGTACATGAACTGGCTGCACAACGGCAAGAAGCCGCTGGGCCAGGCCACCGCCGCCGACTTCGAGACCGGCGCGTACACGGTCGCCAACTTCGGCGTGAACGAGCCGGCGACGCGCAACGCCGACGCGCGGTTCTTCATCATGAACGCGGACGAGTGGACCAAGGCGGTCTATTACGACCCCAACCGCTACGGCGACGGCGAGGGCGGCTACTGGATGAACCCCGGCAGCAGCAATGATCCTCTGACGCCTGGTGCACCCGGCGTTGGCGAGACCAGCGCCGGGTGGAGTTGGAGCGGGGCTGGGCTGTCTGGTCCCCCGCCGGTGGGCGCGTACGGGGTGGAGACGCCGTGGGGCCTGCTCGACGCGTCCGGGGGCGCGAGAGAGTGGCTGGAGATGTTCCCTCAGGAGAGCATCGGCTATGGCACGGAGGGGCTGCGCCGTCCGATCGCGGGCTCGTCGACGGAAGGATTTTCGCCCGGCTCGAACCCGCTCGCGAATGATGCGATTGGAGTGTTCTCAATCGGTTTTTCCAATCTGAGTACCCATGGTTTCCGGGTGGGCGCGGTGGTCCCGTCGCCGGCGGGGGGAGCGGCATTCGCGTGCGCGATGGCGCTTGCCGCGCGCAGGCGGCGGTGATCGGGAGACAGGAAGAAAGAGAGAGAGGCGGAGGTTGGGGAGCGAAGCCCGAAGAGGGGTTAGCCCTCACCCAAACCCTCTCCTGTTCTGTTCGCTTCGCTCACAGAACAGGAGAGGGGGCGGGAAAGATCATGGCGCCCGCTGTTCTTTGCCCCGTGCCCCGTGCCGCGTGCCTTCTCAGAACAGCATGCCGGTGACGCGTGACTCGAAGACGAGTTTGTTGTCGACGACGCCCTGGATGTCGGCGACGAAGCGGCGCTGGGAGAACTTCACCTCTCGGGAGATGAAGTAGATGGTGTCGCCCGGGACGACCATGCCGCGGAAGGCGGTGTTCTCGATGCGCGTGAAGCCGGCGAACTTGTCGGTCTTGACGCGCGCGTGGAACAGGATGGAGGCGAGCTGGGCGCCCGCTTCGACCATGAGGACTCCCGGGAGGATGGGCCTTCCGGGGATGTGTCCCTTGGTCCAGAATTCGTCGTCGCGGATGTGTTTCACCGCGACGGCGAGGGTGTAGTCGGGGCGGTGCCAGACGACGCCGTCGAGGAGGAGCATGATGTCGCGATGGGGGATGAACCCCTCGATGTCGTTGCGCGACAGCATCTTCTGCGAGAGGTCGAGGGTGGCGAGGTCGACGAAGCACTCGGCGGGGCAGGGCGATCGCGCGGCGTCGCCGTTCGCGCTGGCGTCGAGTGCGTGCACCGGGGTGTGTTGCTGTGTCTGGCTCACGATAATGGGATTCGCGACTTGTCCTCGGTGTTCAGGCCGCCGCGTCGTCGGAGCGGAGCTCGAGGATCTTCTTGCGGACATCCTGGGCGAGGTTCTTGATGTCCTGCATGGCCTTGCGCGCGCGGGTTCCGGCGGCCTTGTTGCCGCCCTCCGCCTTGCGCAGGTCTTCTTCCGCCTCGTGGACAAGCTGCTTGAGCTGCTCGAATTCCTGCACGGGCTGATTCTCCGAAGGGGGGGTCGTAAGGGCGAAGGGGCGGGGCGCCCCGCCGGGGTTCACCATCATGCAGAGCAACGCCGAGAATGGCAAGGCGGGCTCGGACGGTCGATGGTCGGGCAAGTGTAGGGGGTTGCCCGGTGCGCGGTCCGCCCGGGGGGCGGGGCGATCTCCGGGGGGTCGCTCAGCGTTCCTTGCAGCCCTGGGAGCCGGGGCCGAAGAGGATGACGCTCTTGCCGGCCCGCTTGGACTCGAGGGCGAGCTGGTCGGCCCGGTCGAGGAGGGCGGGGGCGTCGATCGCGTCCCACGGGTAGGTCGCGAGGCCTCCGGAAATGGTGAGGGCTTCCGGGGCTTCGTCGCCCAGCTTGGGGAAGCGGCACTCGCAGATCTGGCGCTGGAAGCGCGCGGTGACTTTGCTGAGCGAGAGAGGCGTCTGGGGCGAGCCGGACGCTGAGCGGGGGCCCTCGGGCTCGTAGAAGACGACGGCGAACTCGTCGCCCCCGATGCGGCAGACGCGATCGCAGGGGCGGATGACGGACTTCAGGAGCCGCACGGTCTCGCGCAGGATCTCGTCGCCGGCGCCGTGCCCGTAGCGGTCGTTGAAGTGCTTGAAGTCATCGATATCGATCACGAGGAGGTGCGCTTCGAGGCGCCGGCGTTTCGCGTCCTCGAGGGTCTGGGGCAGGTAGCGGTCGAAGAAGCGCCGGTTCCATGCGCCGGTGAGCGGGTCGGTGAGGGCGGCCTCGCGGAGTTGGCGCATCTGCTCGGCGAGGGCGAGTCGGCGGGAGAGCCAGGCGGCGGCGTCTCTCAGGGCGTGCTCGTTGAGCCGGTCGGAGGAGAGCACGCCGAAGGGCGAGCCGCGCCGCTCGACGGCGACGCTGGTGCGCGCGCCGGGGGTCTTGGCGCCCTCGCGCGTGAAGGCGAGTGTCGGGTCGTCGAGCCGGGCGCGCAGGGCGTCGACGAAGACGCCCGTCGCGTCGTGGCCTGCGAGGAGTGCCTCGAGATCGGCGGATTCTTCGTCGAGCGACGCGGCGCGCGTTGACGCGTGCGGCTGCGACGGCGCAGGGTTTGTCGGTTGCGCGACGGGCGTCGGCTCGGGTTCGCGCGCGGCGCGAGGGGCGCGCACGGCGTCGGGCGTCAGCGGGCCCTCGACGATGAGGTCGAACGCGCGCGAGAGGCCGTTGAGCGAGCGCCCCCCGTCGCGCCTGCACAGCAGGATGGTCGCCTTGGGGTTCGCGTCGCGCGCCGCGTCGAGGAAGGGGCGCATCTCGCGCTCGTCGAGCGCGTTCTCGCCCAGCGCGATGACCGAGGCCGGCGCCCCGGGGTCGGCAAGCTCCGCGATCGCGTCCACGGCGCTGCGCACCCGGATCAGCTCGACGCCCTCGTCGGCGCGCAGCGAACGCGCGGGCTCTGCGCCCACGAGCAGCACGCGGATCGGCGGGTTGGCTGGAGTCGGGTGCGTCGTCATCGCGGGTCGTGGTCGTTCGGTTCGTCGGCGAGGAGCATCGAGAGTTCCTCGTCGCTCAGCAGGTTCTCACGCGGATCGGCGGCGTCGTGCTCGTCGATCGGCTCGTGGGGCGCAGGGGCGTCGGTCAGGCGGAGCGCCGGCTTCGCGACGGCGCGTGACCGGGGTGGTACGACCACGACGCCCGGGTCGTTCGCCGCCCGCCTGGCGGCGCCCGGGGCGACCCAGGCGCGCAGCGGCGGGCGTTCGCGCTCGTCATACTCCCAGATCACCAGCCCGGGGGTGCGCCGAGCGGCGGCGTCGAGCAGGTCTTCCAGCGAGCCGACGCCGTGGCGGGCCGGCTCGACCACGATCAGCGCCGGGTGGCGGTCCGAGGCGGGCGAGCACTCGTGAGTTGCTCTGGTGAGCGCCAGCATGGCGGCGAAGGGGTCGCCGGCCAGGATCGCCTCGACCCCTCGTCGCCCCAGCGCCGCGAGGAGGACCCCGGGCGCCGGCGTCTCGGGCGCGCAGAGGACCACGCAGCGCGCAGGCGCTGCGCCGGGCGCTGGGCGCCCTTCGGCTCTCTGGGGGGTGCTCGTTCCGCGCTGCATGGCAAAAGTCTACACGACGCTGGGCCGAACGCGCGATGTCGCGGCGTGAATCCTCGCGAAACAGCCGGGTTCTCGGACCCGAGTCGTCTCAGGGGAGCCGCTCGACCTCGCCCGGAGCGACCGGACGCCCGAAGCGGTCGAGCAGCTCGCGCGGCGCCCCGATGTCGGCGACCGTGACCTCTCCCAGAAACGCACGCGCTCCGGGCGCGAGGAAGCCCGCTTTGAGACCCGCGAAGGTCACCGTGGCGTCGGCCCGGACCGCGTCGCCCAGCGTCTCCCCGGTGTCGGCGTCGAGCCCGGTGGGGATGTCGGCCGCGACCACGAGCGTCCCCCGGCGCGCTCGCAGGGCGTTCAGCCAGCGCACGGCGTCGAGGAACGGGTCGGCGAGCGTCCGGTCGAGCCCGGTTCCGAGCATCGCGTCGATGACGATCATGGGCTCGCCCGGCGCGTCGACGATCGCATCGAGCGCCCGGGTGGGCCGGGCGTGGATCGCGTGGATCTCGACGGCCGGTGCGCGCAAGCCGCGCAAGACGCGGAGGTTGATCGACGCGTCCGAGTCGGCGTCGCGCGGCTCGCCCAGCGTCGCGACGATGACGGTCCGGCCGGCGTTGCGCAGGCGGCGTGCCGCGGCGAAGCCGTCGCCGCCGTTGTTCCCAGGCCCGGCGAGGATGAGCGCCCGCGCGTCGGCGGGCGCGCCTCGCGCCGTGAGCATTTCATCGCTGACCTGCGCGAGCGTCGCGGCGGCGTTCTCCATCAATGCGACGCCGGGGAGGTCGAGCTCCTCGATCGCGGCGCGGTCGACGGCGCGGACCCCGGCGCGATCGAAGACCGCCAGCGCCGGGGGAGTCCCCGAGGTCGATCGGACTCGCACGCGCAGGGCGTTCGTGGGCACGGGTGACGATATCCCCGCGCACGGGGCGCGCGTCGAGAGCCCGTTGCGCGTACCTTGTGGGCGCATGAGTCTGCTGGTCGACATCGTGGGGGGAGGCCTGTTCGTGCTCGCCGTCGGCTGTGGCGTGTACTGGACGATCGGGCTGGCGCGCATCCTGGGGGGGCTGCGCGGCAACTTTTCCGCTCGCGCGGGCCTCTCGCTGCCGGCCCCGGCGCACGGATCGGGCGAGCCCATGTCTGTGTGCGTCGTTGTGCCCTGCTACAACGAGGCCGCGTCGGTCGCGACCGTCACGCGCTCGCTGCTGGCGCAGGACCACCCGTCGCTGCGCGTGGTGTTCGTGCTCGACCGCTGCACGGACGACACGAGGGGCGTGATCGAGCGCGCCTCGACGACTGAAGCCGGAGAGATCGACCCGAGGGTCGAGATCCTCGAGGTGCGCGAGTGCCCGAGCGACTGGGCCGGGAAGGTGCACGCGCTGCATTCGGGGGTCACGCGTTCGCGCAGCGCGCGCGACGCGGACATGATCCTGTTCATCGACGCCGACACCGAGCTCGACCCGCGATGTGTGCGCGCGTGCGCCGCGATCCTCCAGGAGCGCGGGCTCGACCTGCTCAGTCTGTGGAGCACCCTGAGCACCGAGAAGTGGTTCGAGCGCGTCGTCCAGCCGATGACCACGCTCGAGCTGATCCGCCAGTACCCGCTCCAGTCGGCGAACCGCGAGGTGCGTCCTCGCGCGATGGCGAACGGGCAGTTCATGCTGTTCCGCGCGCCGGCGTACCACGGGTTCGGTGGCGTCGAGTCGGTGCGCGAGAGCGTGCTGGAGGATGTCGCGATCGCTCGCCGCATGAAGCGACTGGGCATGCGCGCCGGGGTGCTTCTGGCCGAGGGCCTGCTGCTGTGCAGGATGTACGACTCGTACCGCGCCTATCGCAACGGGTGGAAGCGGATCTTCATCGAGTCCTCGTCGCGCCGCTCGCCGCGGCTGCGCGCGTACGCGATGCGCAAGGCGATGGCGCACCTCCTGCTGCCCGGCGCCGCGATCGCGATGCTGGCGTTTGGGTGCATGGAAACCTTCGACGCGCGGACCGAGACCGGGAGCGTGCTCATGCTGTTCGGCGGCGTCTACGGGGTCGTGCCCTACCTCATCTGCCTGGCGATCCTGTACAGGTCGCAGGGCTTGCTCCGCTATCTTCCCGCGGCGCCGGCCGGCAACATTCTCACGATCCTGATTCTCTTCGAAGCGGCGCGCGACCTGCGCGCCGGCAAGCCGGTCCGATGGGGCGGGCGCGAGTACGAACTCGTGGATCGGGGCTCCAAGCGCGACGAGCGCCGGAGAAACAGGGCCGGCGCGCACGGGGCGTCCAAGGCGACGGTTTAGGCGTCGTCGGCGGCGGTGAAGACCTTGCCGCTGTCGGGGTCCATCATCGCCCAGCCGAGCTCGCGCCGCAGACGCGCGAGCACGGGCCACGCGACGTCCGACTCGTTGATCGCGACGAGGAACTGCTTGACCTCGTCGCGGTCGTCGCCGGTCATCGGGAACTGCGCGATGAACCCCGGGCCGAACGCGAGCGATCGCGTTTCTTCCGATCCGTCGGGCGAGGTATTGAAGCGCGAGAGCGTGCGCACGAGGTCGCGCTGCGTCCCGAGCGGCTTGCCCTTGGCGGTCGCCGGGTCGGACATCACCACGAGTTGACGGATCTTGGCCAAGGGGCGCTCCTGGGGGGATAGCGTGATTCTAGAGGCCGGAGAGCGGGTCTCGCTCGTCCTCGTCGGGGCCGGAGGCGGGTGGTGCGTGTGTGCGCGACGCGTTCGCGATCGTCGACGCGTCGAGCGCGCTGCGCTCGACGAGCCGCTCGACGCGCTCGGGGGTCATCCAGGGCAGGGCTTCGATCTTCTCTCGCAGGCGCGCCGGGAAGGGCTTGCCAGACATCTCATGGGGCGGGCGGGCCTTCCAGTGCCGGTGCATCCAGAGGTGCTGCGAGGGGTTCGCGCGGATCATGCCCTCGATCGCGGCGCGATACCGCGCGCTGATGTAGAAAGTCGGGTCGGGCTGGCCCTCCCAGTGCTCGGGGAGGATGATGTCCGAGACGTGGATCTTGTAGCGGAATGTCTGGTCGCGGATCCGCTCCGGCGGGTCGAGGCCCTCTTTGCCCAGGCGGATCGCCTGGCCGCAGACGATCGGGGCGTGGTAGCGCTGGGCGAGGAGCGCAATCGACTTGTAGGTCGACGCGAGCCGGTCGAAGAAGGGCACGAACACGCCGCGCCCCCCTGCGTTCTGATCGGCGACGAAGCCGATGAGCTCGCCCCGATCGAGGACGACGGGGAGTTCGCGCGACGCGCCGAACTTGTCGATGAGGAACAGGCCGCGGTTTCCCCGGACCTCGCGGGCCCAGCGGTCGGCGGCGCGCAGGTCGAGGGGTCTGTACAGCGCGTGGACGCGGAAGCCGAGCAGGCCCATCGCGTAGCCCAGGATCTCCCAGTTGCCGCAGTGCCCGGTGATGAGAAGACAGGGGGGCCTGTCGAGCAGCACGCGCAGGGCGTCGCGCACGTTCTCGAGCTCGATGTAGTGCGCCCAGTGCTCCGGCGTGATGCGCGAGGGGGTGGCGATGGCTTCGGCCGCGAGCGAGGCGAGGTGCCGGTACGCGTCGATGCCGGCGTTGTAGACGCGCTGCTCGTCCCAGTCGGGGAAGCACCAGCGCAGGTTGTCGAGCGCCCGCTCCAGTTTCGACCGGTTGAAGGGCATGCGCGCGAACCCGCTGGCGAAGGCGCGCATGAAGGCCATGTTCGACGAGACCGGGCACGCGCCCAGCAGCCCGACGCCTGCGCGCAGCGCGGCGTAGATGGCCGCGTCCTTCGCGTTCCAGTCCGATTCCCAGGGTTGGGTGCTCGAGGCGTTCACGACGCGGACGCGGCCCTCGCGATCAGCGACGCGAGTAGAGCCCGGTCAGCGTGTAGAGGCGGTTCTTGTTCAGGATCGGGATGCCGGTCGTCTGCGCGACGTTGAACAGGCGGTCGTACTCGCGGCTGGCGCGCTCGAGACGGGCGTATTCCTGCACGACGGCGTAGGGGGCGTCGATCGGGGGCTGCGGCGGGACGGCGGGGCGCTCGCCCAGCACGAGGAAGTCCGTGTCGCCCACGATGTCGTCCTGGATCTTCCCGCCCCAGTTGCGGATGATCGCGCGGATGTTCTCGCCCTCCTGCTGCGTCGCGACGCCGTCGCCGTCGGTGTCGAACGCGCCGAACACGACGAAGCTGTAGGACTTGCGCGGGTCGTAGGCGGCGTTGGCGATCACGTCGCCGCTGATCACGGGGTTGCCGCGGTTCTGCCGGATCAGGCGGAGCACCGACGAGTTGTCGGAGACGCGGATGACCTCGCCGGTCGCCTTGCCGCGCGGGTAATTCCCGTCGGCGTCGGGGCGGATCGCGCTGGCGTTGTCGTAGACCTCGAAGGTCATGCCCAGCACGAGACGGTCGCGGGTGGTGAGGTCGATGAACGCCTCGTTGGTCGAGGGGTTGACGCTGACGATGCGGCCGTCGACGAGCGAGGCCTCGTTCTGGGGCCGGAGCAGCTCGCTGCTGCGCTGGGCGCGCAGGCTGTCGATCTGGCCCTGACGGATGAGGTTCTCCTCGCGCAGGCGCTCGATCTGGTCGCTGAGCAGCGCGACGCGATCGGACGCGTCGCGACGGATCTCGTCAACGCGCTCGTTGTTGGCCGCGATCGTCTGCGTCATGCTGCCGCGATAGCTCTCGACCTCGGCCTTGTACTGGCCCAGCTCGGCGTTGGCGGCGGCGAGGGACTGCTCGAACTGCTGCTGCGCCAGGCGACGGGCCTCGACCTCGTTGGTCAGATCGGCCTGGGCTCGCTCGGCGGCGGCGCGGGCCTGGTCGCGCTCGCGCGTCATGGCCTGGAGCTGGTTCTGGACATTGCCCAGGATCGTGAGCACCGGGGTGGACTGGGCCCCCTCGATGCCCGACAGCCGCTGGTTGAGCTGCTCGATCGTGGAGCGCTCCGAGCCGGTGATGCGGCGCATCGCCTGGGCGTTCTGATCGGCGAGCATGCCCACGAGCGTGGTCCGCTTCGACTGGGCTTCGCGCAGCATCGCCTCGTACTGGGCGCGCTGGTCGGCCGAGATCACGAACTGCTGGTCGGTCCTGGCCGCCGCCAGCTCGTTCGTCAGGCGGTTGGTCTTCGCGAAGAACACCACGCTGCTGACGAACAGACCGACGGTCGCGACCGCCAGGAGCCCGACGAACACGAGCGTTCCGGTGTTGGCAGATGTCTTCGAGGCCATGCGTTGGCGTGTCCTTCAGGAGCGGGGCAGGGGAGAGCAGGCGGTGACAGCCCTTCGGACGCGAGCCCGGGGCGATCGGGGGGATGAGTGATCCCGGAGCGCACCGGTACGCCTCGCGGCGACGGGGGGTTGCAGAACGACGCTCCGGGGTCGCCCGGGCGGTCGGTCCGCCTCGTGACAGCCCCGGAGGGTTGCGGAGTGTCCCGGCGAAGCGCGGGGCAGTCAACCCGCACGCGCCCCGACACCGGGAAAACTCCGCGACAGGCGTCAGCGGCGAGGAGAGTGGCGCTCGACCCATCCGTCGCGCATCACGACGTACAGGTCGCCGTCGACCGGCTGGGTCATCAGGAGCGTGTGCACGCCGCTGAGGGGGACCTTCTCGATGGTTTCGCCCCGGTCCTGGTCGAGGACATACGCCGTCGCGCCATCCCACACGATCAGGCGACCGGCACGCACGCCCAGCACCGTGCCCCGGGCTTCCGCGTTTCTCCACAGGACGGCGCCCGAGCCGGCGGCGTAGGCGGTGATGCCCTCGTTGGGCACGTGCACATACAGGCGACCGTTGACGAAGCTGGGCTGGTCCACGATCGGGTAGGGGGTTCGGACGCGCCAGAGCTGGCGACCGCCCTCGGGGCTGAAGGCGTAGACCGACTGGTCCGTGCCGGCGATGAAGAGCGTCCCGTCGCCGGCGACAGGGTTGTTCGCGAGCCCACTGAAGATCCGGGTGATGCCGGTGGACGAGCCGTTGGCTGGGTTGACGAAGACCACCTCGCCCCGCTGGCTGACCGCGGCGACCGTGTCGCCCACGATCACGGGCCGGGCGGTGATCGCGCCGTCGAGCTGGTAGCCCCACAGCTTGAAACTCGACGCGAGGTTGTGCCCCAGCAGCTGCCCGGCCGACCCGCCGAAGCAGGCGATGTTCCCGGCAAGGGTGGGCCCGGAGTTCGCGACGACGGCCAGCCGGTGGCGCTCGAGGATCTCACCGGTCCGGATGTCGAGGACGAACAACTCGTTGTCCGACGAGCTGAACAGGCGGTCGCCCTGGCGCGCGTTGCCGATGAACCTCGAACTGGGGTTGTCGACCTCGGCCGCCCAGATGCTCCGCCCGGTGGCGGCGTCCATGACGGTCATCGTGTTCCCGGTGTCCTGGAAAACCACGCGGTCGCCGAAGACATCCACGAACATCGGGGTCTGGCGCCGGGAGACCACCGGCAGCCCCTTCCACTCGATCCGGTAGCCGAGGCGCTCATAGGGCCCCAGCTCGCGCGCCGGGACGCCCGCGCCGCTCAGCACGCTGTCAGACTCCCGATCGCGAGGCGAGGACGCGCAGCCCGTCGCGAGGATCGACGCGCCGAGGCCGGCGCACGCGCCCGTCGTCAGGAGAACGCTGCGAAGCCGGTCGGCAAAGGGGCGGCGGAGGGGCATCTTCGTTTCCATATCGGTGTTCGAGCGAAACGGGCGTGGCTGGCCGTGCTGGGGCTTTCCGGGGGATGGTCGGGTGTGCCGGTTCGCAGAAGGTCGTCGTCGGGTTGCGGAGTATCGAGCCGGGCGCGCAGGGGGTCAAGCCGGGCGCCGCCCCGGGGGGCGAAGTGTTCGCCCTGCGGAACGACGCGATCTCGCGCCCGGCGCGTCGCCGGGGCCTTTTGCCCCCGCGCCTTGTGCCGCGTGCCCTCCCCGAGCCGATAGAACACGCACGCCATGTTGCGCTCTGGTCATGTCATCGCGATCGCCACGCTGTGCCTGCTCTGCCTGGGCGCCGTGATGGTCAAATCGGCCGAGATGTCGGTCCGATCCGACGCCGCCGTCACTTTCGCGTCGGTGGTGACCAGCACCTCGGCGATCCACATGCTGGTGGCGCTCGCGTGCATGACGGTCTGCGCGCTGCTGCCCATCGAGCGCCTCCTGCCGATCGGCGCGATGGGCTCGCCCATCGGGGCGCCGGTCCACCGGATCACCGTGCTGGCCACCGTTGCGCTGGTGGGCATGCTCCTGCTGGTCTATATCCCGGGCCTGGGTCGCGAGGTCAACGGCGCCCATCGCTGGGTGCGCGTCCCGGTCTTCGGCAGCGCCCAGCCCTCCGAGTTCGCCAAGTGGGGGCTCGTCCTCCTCCTCGCGGTGCACCTGGCCTGGCAGGGCGAGCGCATCCGGCGCTTCCCCCGTCTACTCGTGGCGCTGATCCCCATCGGGCTCCTCGCCGGGCTCGTCATCAAGGAAGACATGGGCACCGGCGTGCTGATGCTCGCCGTCGCAGGCTTGATGGTCGTCGCGGCGGGCGCGCGCATCTGGCATCTTGCGCTCTTCGTCCCCTTCGCGCTCGCCGGCCTTGGCGTCGCGCTGATCACCAGCCCCTATCGCGTGACGCGCCTGCTGACCTTCCTCGACCCCTACGCCGACCCGCAGGGGACCGGCTACCACATGATCCAGTCGATGGTCACCGTCGCCGGGGGCGAGGGCTTCGGGCGAGGGCTGGGATTCGGGCTTCAGAAATTCGGCTACCTGCCCGAGCAGCGCACCGACTTCCTCTTCGCCGTGATCTGCGAGGAACTTGGCGTCGTGGGCGCCGCCCTCGTGCTGTCGCTCTACCTGATGCTGCTGTGGAGCGGGCTGTCGATCCTGCGCCGCCTCCCGCGCCGCACAGCCGAGGGCGCCGCGGCCAGACTGCTCGCACTCGGCGTGCTGCTGACGATCTGCCTGCAGGCCGCGATCAATGTCGCCGTTGTGACCGGCGTCGCGCCCACGAAGGGCATCGCGCTGCCCCTGCTCTCGGCAGGCGGCACCGGATGGATCCTCACCGCGTCGTGCCTGGGGCTGCTCATCGCGCTCGACCGGCGCATGACCTTCGACACTGCCGAGCCGATCCTGTTCACCGCAGAAGGGGGGCAAAGCCAGCAGGGAGTTGGCAGCAGGGAGCAGGAGACGAGCGAGCCGGAGCCGCCCCTGATCACCATCCATCGCGCCGACGCGCGCGCCCGTCGGGTCGCGTCGTGAGCGATCGCATCGTGGTGTTCGCCGGAGGTGGCACTGGCGGCCACCTCTACCCGGCCCTCGCGATCGCCGAGCGTCTGCCGCCAGAATGGCACACCCTCTTCCTCTGCTCGGCGCGCCCGATCGACCAGCAGATTCTCAGCAGGGCCGAGGTCGCATTCACGGCGCTCCCGGCCACCCCGCCGACGCGCAAGGCCCCGCTCGCCTTCGCGAGGAACTTCCGCGCTTCGTTCCGGATGACGCGCGAGCAGCTCCGAATCCGCGCGAAGCACGGGAAGGTGTCCATGGTCGCGATGGGGGGGTTCGTCTGCCCGCCCGCGGTGCTCGCAGCCCGCGCGCTGCGCGTCCCCGTGACGCTCGTGAACCTCGACGCCGAGCCGGGCAAGGCCAACCGCTTCGTGGACCGATTCGCGCAGCGAGTCTTCACCGCCGCCGACGGCCCGCGCGTGCCGCGGGGCTGGCAGCGCGTCGGCCCGCTGCTGCGCCGATCGATCCTCGTCGGCGCGTCGCGCGCCGACTCGCGCCGTGCGCTCGGGCTCGATGCGAACCTGCGCACCCTTTTCGTCTCGGGCGGCTCGCAGGGCGCCGGCACGGTCAACGACGCGATGCGCGCCCTCGTCGAGCGCGACGCGGCGCTGTTCGAGGGCTGGCAGGTCTATCACCAGGCCGGGCCATCAAAGGATGGCGGCGACGAGCACCTGCGCGCACTCCGCGACGCGTACACGAGCGCGAAGGTCCGCGCGCTCGTCGTGCCGTTCTGCGACGAGATGGGCCACGCGTGGAACGCCGCGGATCTCGCCGTCTGCCGCAGCGGCGCCGGGACAGTCGCCGAGGTCCTCGGCACAGCGACGCCGGCCGTGTTCCTGCCGTACCCGTACCACGCCGACGAGCACCAGAAAAAGAACGCGCAGTCCCTCGTCGAGGCCGGCGGCGCCGTGACCCTGACGGATCACGTCGACGCGATGAAGAACCTCCCTGCGCTGCGCGACACGCTCGGCTCGCTCATGCTCGATCCGTCCAGACGCGACGCGATGCGCGACGCCCTGATGGCGCTCGCGCCCACCGACGGCGCCTCGACCGTCGCCGCAAATCTCGCGGAGTGAAGAGATTCACCGCGGAGGTCGCAGAGGTCGCGGAGGGGGAGAAAGAGTGGGGGTGGCGTGGTGCACGCGCAGCGGGCGCCACGGCGGGTGGACATTCCCGAGGGGGAGACGATCACAATCAGCTCGCATCACACTCGCTTCGCTCGTGTGATGGCACCGTTTTGTTGTGGAAATTCACTGATCGTGGCGCCCGCTGCGCGTGCACCACGCCACCCTCTTGCCCATTGCCTATTGCCTACTCCCCCAGTTTTTCAGCCAATGCACCACCTGCTTGCCGACCGCGTCCATCTCGAGGTTCACGCGGTCGCCCTCGCGCAGGGCGTGCAGCGTGGTCTTCTCGAGCGTGGTGGGGATGAGCGCCACCTCGACATGCGCCGGCGTCAGCGCCGCGATCGTCAAGGACACGCCGTCGATGCAGATCGAGCCCTTGGGCGCCGTGAACTCCATCAGGTCGGGGGGTGGCTCGACGCGCACGCGCCAGTCGGTCGGGTCGTCGTTGACCATCGTGACCGTCGCCACGCCGTCGACATGGCCCTGCACGATGTGCCCGCCCAGCAGGTCGTTCGGGCGGCACGCGCGCTCGAGGTTCACGCCGCTGCCGGTGCGCAGTGCGCCGAGTTTCGTCTTCGCGAGCGTCTCGGCGACGACATCGAACGCGAGCGCCGCGTTGCCCTTCGGCCCCGGGTGTTCTGCGAGGGTCAGGCACACGCCGCTGACGCTGATGGATTCGCCGAGTTCGGGCGCGTGATCCCAGCGGTGCGCGTCGACGACGAGGCGGACGCCGAACGGACGCTCTTCAATCGACGCGATCTGGCCGACCGCCTGGACGAGTCCTGTAAACATGCCTGAGAGTAGGCCGCAAGAGAGAGATTCACCGCAGAGGTCGCAGAGGACGCGGAGGGGAAGAAGAAGAAAGAGTGGAGGGGGTGGCGCGCCGCGCGGCGCACGCATCCTCCTGCTCCCCGCTCCCTATTCCCTACTCCCTCCCTTGTGCCTCGTGCCCCATGCCCCGTGCCTTCTTAGTGCCTGAAGTGGCGGACCCCTGTCGTCATGCAGGTCACGCCGCGCTCGGCGCAGAGCGAGAAGGTCTCGTCGTCGCGTTTGCTGCCGCCGGGGTGGACGAGCATGGTCACGCCGGCGTCGATGAGGATTTGGGGTCCGTCCTTGAAGGGGAAGAACGCGTCGGAGCTCGCGATGGCGCCCTGCGCCAGGTCGCCGGCCTTCTCGACGGCGAGGCGGCACGAGGTCATGCGGTCCATCTGCCCGGCGCCGGCGCCGAACAAACGCACGAGGCGCGGGCGGTCGATCTCCACGCCGCCGATCGCCACCGCGTTGCTCATCAGGTGCTTGCAGATCGTCCACACCACGCCCGCCTGAAGGAGGCGCTCGGCAGTGGGCTCGGGGCCGGCGGCGTGCGTCCACTGCTCGGGGCTCGCCAGCCGGCTGTCGCGGTCCTGCACCAGCATCCCGCCCGGGATCGAGCGCATGTCGAGCTTGCGCGCCGACGACCCGGCGCGCTCGCCGGTCGCCAGCAGGCGCACATTGGCCCACTTGTCGCGCAGCAGCGAGAGCGCGCCCTCGTCGAACTCCGCGGCGACGATCACCTCCAGGAACACCGCCTCCTGCACGAGGAAGCGCGCGGCGTCCTCGTCCATCGCGCGGTTGAGGGCCAGGATGCCGCCGTACGCAGCGACCGGGTCGCCCTTGAGCGCGACCTCGACCGCGTCGCGCGCCGTGCTGGCGACGCCCGCGCCGCAGGGGTTCTTGTGCTTGATGATCGACGCGCCGATGCGCGTGTCGTCGAGCCGGCGCAGGTCCTTGACGAGTTCGAGCGCGGCGCTGGCGTCGGCGATGTTGTTGTACGAGAGCTGCTTGCCGTGGAGCTGGCGCGCGTTGACGATGGTTGGCCCGGTGCTGGAGGGATCGCGGTAGAGCGACGCGTCCTGGTGGGGGTTCTCGCCGTAGCGCAGGTCTTCGACCTTGGTGAAAGCCATGCGCAGCGCGTCGGGGAAGCCCCCGGGCGCGCGCCGACCGAGGAACGCGGCGATCGCGGCGTCGTACTCCGCGGTGCGCGCGAAGACCGCCGCCGCGAGTTCCGCCCGGGTGTTCAGCGTGGTTGCGCCGTCGTTCGCGTCGAGTTCGCTGATGATCCGGTCGTAGTGGCGCGGGTTGGGGACGACCGTCACATACTGGAAGTTCTTGGCGGCGGAGCGCAGCATGCTCGGCCCGCCGATGTCGATGTTCTCGATCGCGTCGTGCTGGCTGACCTTCGGGTCGCTGACGACGCGCTCGAAGGGGTAGAGGTTCACGCACACGAGGTCGATGGGCGCGATGGCGTGCTCGGCCATCGCCTTGGCGTGGGCCGGGTCTTCGCGGACCGCCAGGAGGGCGCCGTGGACCTTGGGGTGCAGGGTCTTGACGCGCCCGTCCATGATCTCGGGGAAGCCGGTGACCTTGTCGATGGGCACGACCGCGATGCCGGCTTCGGCGAGGGCGCGGGCGGTCCCCCCGGTCGAGATGATCTCCACCCCCCGGGCCGCGAGGGCCTTGGCGAAGGGGATGAGATCGGTCTTGTCGGAGACCGAGACGAGCGCGCGGCGGATGGGGACAAGGTCTGGCATGGCGCGTTCAAGATAGGCCCCCGGGAGGGGAGATTCACCGCCGGGCGCCCGGGGGTCGGGAGAAAGACGGGGCGGGGTGGCGTGGTGCACGCGCAGCGGGCGCCACGGCGGGTGGAGACTCCCGAGGGGGCGACGATCACATCCAGACCGCATCACACTCGCTGCGCTCGTGTGATGGCACCGCCGTGTTGTGGAAATTCACTGTTCGTGGCGCCCGCTGCGCGTGCACCACGCCACCCCCATCCACTGATTCTCCCCCTTCCGCGGTGAACCCTTTACTCTTCCACCACGCGTCCGTCGGCGAGGCGGACGATCCGGTCGGCGCGGGCCGCGACCTGCTCGTCGTGCGTCACCATGACGATGGTCTGGTTCAGGTCGGAGCGGAGGCCCGTGATCGCGTCGAGGATGGAATCGCCCGTGACGCGGTCGAGGTTGCCGGTGGGCTCGTCGGCGAGGAGCACCTTCGGGTCGTTGACGAGGGCGCGGGCGATCGCGACGCGCTGGCGCTCGCCGCCCGAGAGTTCAACGGGGCGGTGGGAGAGGCGGTCCTTGAGCCCGAACGCGTCGAGCAGCGTCTTGGCGCGGGCGCGGGCCTGGCCGAGGTCGGCGCGTGCGGCCATCGCGGCGACGAGCACGTTGTCGAGCACCGAGAGCTCGGGCAGCAGGTGGTAGAACTGGAAGACGAAACCGACCTCGCGCGCGCGGAAGCGGTCGAGCGCCCGCCGCGAGAGCGACGCGAGCGAGCGGTTCTCGAACACGACATCGCCCTTGCCCTTGTCGGGCCGGTCGAGCCCGCCCAGCAGGTGGAGCATGGTGGACTTGCCCGAGCCGGACGCGCCCAGAACAGCGACCCACTCGCCGCGCGCGACCTCGAGCGTCGCGCCGTGGAGCACGGGCACATCGACCCTGCCCAGGCGATAGGTCTTGTGGACATCGCGCGCCGCGATGAGGGTTTCGGTCGCGCGGGCGTGCGCTGCGCCGGGTTGTGCGGCGGTGGTCGTCACTCGAACCTCAGCGCGCGAACGGGGTCCATGTTGGCGGCCTTGAGCGCCGGCGCGAGCGCGCCCAGCACGCTCGCGATCACGCCGCTGACGAGCACGATGACGACCTTCTCGGGATTGAGTTCGCTCGGGATCTTCGGGAAGTGGTAGATCGCAGGGTCCCAGACCTGGACGCCGAACGCGTTGCCCAGGAAATCGTGGATGGGGTTGATGTTGAGCACGATGACGGCGGCGATGACGCCCCCCAGGATCGAGCCGACGACGCCGATCATCGCGCCGTAGAGCAGGAACAGCCCGGCGACGCCGCCCCGGCTGGCGCCGATGGCGCGCAGCACGCCGATGTCCTTGGTTTTCTCGCTGACGATCGACCAGAAGATCGCGAAGACGAGGAACACCGCGGTGAGCGAGATGAACCCGAAGAGCGTGAGGACGAGGGTGATCTCTTTGCGGACCGCCGCGATGAAAGTCGCGATGCCGGGGCGCTCGTCCCAGGTCTTGATGCTCAGGTTGCGCGGGACCTGGCCGGCGCGTCGATCGGCGAACGCGTCGTAGATCCGCTGGGCGGCGAGGCGCGCGTCGACGGCGCTCACCCCGGGCGCCGCCTTGATCATCACGCTCGTCACGCGAGGCGGGTCGCTCCCGACCACGCGCGGCGGGGCGATCGCGCCCCACGGCTCGTCCGGCGCCGCCTCCACGCGCGACGCCCTGCCCATGCGCAGCATCTCCTGCAGCGCGTCGAGGCGCACGAGCACCGTGTTCGCGTCGATCTCGTACAGCCCGCTCTGGAACTGGTTCACGACCGGGAAGGACCGCGCCTGCACATCGATCGCCGCCCCGCTCTGGCTGATCGGCAGCACGCTGATCGTCACGGAATCCCCGCCCATGCGCAGCCACATCTGCTCGTAGAACAGCCCGTCGGGGTTCCAGCGATTGACGCCCGCGACGTGGATGCCCAGGACGACCGCAGGCACGGGTTCGTTGGTGCGCGGGTCGACGGTCGTCATCGCCAGCGCGTCGCGCTCGAGCTGCGGGTTCACCCACAGGCGCGGGTCGTCGCCTTCCTTGTCCTTGGGGCCGGGCTGGTCGAGGGGCTTCCAGTAGATCGCGCCCGCGTAGCCGGTCACCGCGTCGTAGGTCTGCGCGTCGATGCCGATCATCTTGACCAGATGGGTCAGATCGTCGCGGGGGGTCGCCATGAGCGCCGGCGCTTCGAGGATGGGCGTGGCCGCCAGGATCGCCGGGTCGTTCACCAGGTCTTCGATCAGCTCCTCGTAGTACGCGAAGCCGGTGACCGAGCCCCCGATAGTGACATCGCCGAACAGCGTGCCACCCGAGCGCAGCAGCATCGCCAGAAACCCGCCCATGACCGACCACACGATCAGCACCATCGCGGTGCACAGCGCCACCGCGAGCACCGCCAGCAGCGGCATCACCTTGCTCGTCAGATAGCGGCGTGTGAGAAGTGTCTGGTACATGGGGGCGTGCGCGGATGGTAGCGTGAGGAAGGCAGCGGGGAGCAGGCAGCAGGGAGCAGCGGGAATCGGAATCCGGCTGCTCCCTGTTGCCCGCTCCCTCCTCCCTATTCCACGACTCCCAGCCGGATGTTCGTGATCCCGGCGCGGGCGGCGGCGTCGTGGATCAGGACGACGTCCTGGTAGGGCACGCCCGGCGCCGGCGCGACCACGACGATCACCGTCGCGTCGAACCCGGCGCGCACGATCGCGTCCAGCCGCTCGGCGACGGCGTCGATGCCCACATTCGCGAGCCCCATCCCGTTCACGACGGTGCGACCGCCCGGGCCCGTGGTCATCCTCAGCACGGCGCGCGTGGCCTGCGTCGCCGGCGCGCGCCGGGAGGGTGATTCGGACGCGCTGGCCGACTCCGAGGGACTCGACGAGTCCGGAGGGGGCGTCCCGGTCCCGAGGAACTGCTCCGCCGCCGCCAGACCCATCGCGCCCATGAAGAAGATCAGGATCACGAGGACCACATCGACCATCGGGGTCATGTTGGGGCCGAAGGCGCCCCGCCTGCGATAGCGACGACGACGGGCGCTCACTGGGCGGACTCCGTCACCAGACGCAGGCGTGAGACGCCGGCCATCGAGACGGCCCGGACCGCCGGCTCCACAGCGCCGTAGCTTAGTTCTCGCGACGCGCGCAGCTGCACGATGACCTCGGGGTCGCGCGCGCGCATCTGTTCGACCATGCGACGGATGCCCGCCTCGTCGACGTCGCGGTTGTGCACGCGATAGATCGCGCGACCTGTGCCGTCGTCGCGGGGGACAGCGTTGATCGTGAACACGTCGGCGCCGGCGGTCGGCTCGCCCGCGACGCTGAGGGGCAGCGGCAGCGTCTCGTAGTCATCGCCGATGAACGAGCCGACCATCAGATAGAAGATGATGAGCACCATCACGATGTCGATGAGCGGGACGACGTTGACGTGCCCGCCCTCGGAATGCCCGCGATGTCGTCGGCGACGCCTGGCCACTCGTCAGTTCCCTGCGCCGTGGCGGGGCTGGGGCGACTGGGCGGCGCCGGGCCCCTGCGCAGGCGACGCCTGCGCGCCGGGGTTCTGGAGCGCGACCGCCGCGATCTGGTCCATCGCGTCGGTCGCGAGCATCGTGCCCTCCGAGCAGATCCGGTCGAGGCGCTCGCGGAACATCCCGTAGGCCAGCAGCGCCGGGATCGCGAGCAGCAGCCCGAGGAAGGTGTGGAAGAGCGCCTTGGCGATGCCGATGGAGAGCTGCGAGGCGGCGGCCTGGCCCCCGGTCTCGCCGATCGCGGTGAAGGCGATGATCATGCCCCACACGGTGCCCACCAGCCCGAGCAGCGGCCCGAGGTTGCCGATCACGCCAAGCCACTCGACTTCCTTGAAACGGCGCGCCGTCTCGGTGTCGGCGGCCATCTCGGTGGCTTCGTGGATGCCCAGCGGGTTGACGCGAAGCTTGGGCAGACTCTCGCGCAGCACGCGCGACACGAACGAATCGTCCTCGCCCACGAACTGCTGGAGGTCGGCCCAGCGCCGCTCGTTGATCGCGCTCTGCACCGCGTCGATCGACTCGGCCGGCAGGATCACGGACCGGCGCAGGGTCAGGATCGCGCGCACGATGATGGCGACCGCGAACACCGACCCCATCACGATCAGGATCGTGAACAGGTCGAAGGACTGCATGAACAGCGACCAGATGCTCGTGGCTTCGCTCGCGGCGGCGCCCTGCGACGAGGGCGCGTCGAGCTGCGCGAGGAAGGAGGGCATGCTGGCGGTGACGGCGGGGATCGCGAAGGGCAAGAGGGCTGCTCCGGTCCGGAAGTCGGGGCTGAGAGGGCGTCGCACGGAAGGGATGACGCCCCGGAGAGGGGGAAGGGTACCTGCGTCATACGCGTCGCGTGGCGGACGGTTGACGGACTCTCACTATCGGCGCTCTCCGGCGATGGGGTTGTGCCAGATCTTGCCGTCGCGGGCGAGCAGCTCGTCGCTGGACTGGGGCCCCCACGTGCCCGACTCGTAGGTCTCGATCCGGGCGCGCAGTTCCTCGCTGTCGAGGAGGGGCTGGCAGACCTCCCAGGCGCCCTCGACCTCGTCGCGGTGCTTGAAGAGGAGCCGGTCGCCGCGCATCGCGTCGAGGATGAGCGGGCCGTATGCCTCGACGGGCTTGGCGTCGAAGGCCTTGGCGTAGTCCATGTCCATCTTGGCGGAATCGATGCGGAACTTGGGCCCGGGGACCTTGGTCTCGAAGCGAAGGGAGATGCCCTCGTCGGGGGCGATGTTGATGATGATGCGGTTGGGCGGGCGGGTGACGCCCTTGGTGTAGGGCTCGACGGTCTTGAAGAGCCAGTCGGGCGGGTGCTTGAACTGCACGACGATCTCGGTGAGCTTGCGCGCCATGCGCTTGCCCGAGCGCAGGTAGAAGGGCACGCCCGCCCAGCGCCAGTTGTCGATGTGGCACTTCATCGCGCAGAAGGTCTCGGTCTTCTTGGCGGCGACGACGCCGGGCTCGGAGGTGTACGCCGGGTGCGCCCCCTGGGCCCCGTAGCGCCCGAAGGCGGCGAACAGGTGCGCCTTGTCGGGGTCGATCCGGCGCGTCGACTCGAGCACCTTGATGCGCTCGCGCGCGAGGGCGTCGGCCTCGGCGCTGCTGGGCGCCTCCATCGCGATGAGCGTCATCACCTGCACGAGGTGGCTCTGGATCATGTCGCGCATCGCGCCCGACTCGTCGTAGTACGCGGCGCGGTCCTCGACGCCGATGGTCTCGGCGGCGGTGATCTGCACGTGGTCGACGCAGTCGCGGTTCCACACCTGTTCGAAGATCGTGTTCGCGAAGCGGAACACCAGCACGTTGCGCACCAGCTCCTTGCCCATGTAGTGGTCGATTCGATAGATCGCGTCCTCGTCGAACGCCCGCCCCAGCGCGCGGTTGATCGAGCGCGCCGACTCGAGGTCCGTACCGAAGGGCTTCTCGACGATGATGCGCCGCCAGGGCGTCACGCCCCGGTTCACGGCGCACCATCTCTTGCTCTCGGTCACGAGCCCTGTGTCGGCGAGGTGGGCGACGATGGTCTTGGAGAGCGTCGGCGCGACGGCGAGGTAGAACAGCACGTTCGGATCGCTCGAGCCGGCGTTCGCCCCGCCGCGAAGGTCGTGCTGGAGCGCGAGCAACTCCACGCGCTCGTTGAGCGTGCGATAGTCCTCGGTCTTCGACCCGTCGAAGGGCTGGTAGTGCACGCGGCGCGAGAAGCGGTCCCACGAGTCGGCGTCGAACGCGCCGGCGTGCTTCTCCGCCGGCTCGCGCAGCTTCTCGCGGAACTGGGCGTCGGACATGCCGGTGCGCGCGCAGCCGAGCACCGCGAAGGTCTCGGGGAGCGACCCCTCGCGGAACATGTCGTAGAGCGACGGGATGAGTTTGCGTTCTGTCAGGTCCCCGGACGCGCCGAAGATCACCAGCACGCAGGGCTCGGGATGTTTGGAGGGAGCGAGGTGCGTCATCTGGGCGCATCGTGCCCGCTGGGGGGCGGCGCGTCAATTGGGGGCGGAAGGGAGGAGGGAGCGGGCAGCAGGGAGCAGGGGAACCAGAGCGATCGTCAGCCGACGCACTCGGCGTCGTCGGTTTCGAGGGCGTCCTCGATACAGGGGGTTCCGTCGTCGCGCGGGAACCAGCGCAGGCCGCCGCGCTCGAACTCGTCCAGTGCCGCGAGCACTTCCGCCGGGTTCCTGGCGACGCGCACGCGCTCCTTCATGGGCTTGCAGGGGCCGAGGCGCTTGCCGAACCAGGTGATGCGCCGGCGGATCTGCATCATCGCGTAGCGCTCGTCGCGGAACGCGATCATGTCGGCGAAGTAGCGCCGGATGGTGTCGAGCTTTTCCCGCTCGGTCGGTTCGGGGGGCGCCGGCTCGCCCGTCAGCCCGGCGCCGACGCGCTGCGCGTGCCAGCAGTCGCGGAAAAGCCAGGGCGCCGAGAGCGCGCCGCGCCCGATCATCACCCCGGCGCAGCCGGTGACGCGCAGCATGCGCAGGCAGTCGTCGGGGGTCTTCACGTCGCCGTTGCCGATGACGGGGGCCCGGGCGCCCACCGCCTCCACCACCCGCGCGATGCCGTCGAGGTGGCACTCGCCCTTGAACTTCTGCTCGGTGTACCGCCCGTGCACCGTGATCGCGGCGCAGCCCTCCTCGACGAGGCGCGGCGCCAGCGAGGGGGCGACATCGACGCCCATCGACCAGCCCAGCCGGACCTTCGCCGTCAGGGGCACGCGCCCCCCGGATTCCTGCTCGACGGCGCGCGCGACCTTCTCGACCAGACGCAGCGTGTTGCAGGGGTCGCAGAGGAGTTTGGACCCCCCGTCCTTCTTCGTGACCTTGTCGACCGGGCAGCCCATGTTGATGTCGACAACGGTCGCGCCGTGCTGGATGGCCCAGCGCGCGCCGTCGGCGAGGATGTTCGCGTCGCCCCCGTAGAGCTGCATGCCCACCGGCTTGTCCTCGTCGTTGGTGCGCGCGAGGTCGAGGGAGGTCGCGGTCCCTCGCAGCAGGCCCTGCGGCGAGAGGAGGTCGGTGCAGGCGAGCCCGACGCCGCCCCACGAGCGTGCGGCGAGCCGGAACGCCAAATCGCAGTACCCGGCGATCGGCGCCAGCAGCAGGTTGGTCGCGAGTCGGACCGGTCCGATCTGGAGGGGCTGCGCGAGCACTCCCCGATTCTACGACGCGTCGATCCGAACCCACCGGCCCGGCGTCAGCCCGGCCGGCAGGTGTCACTGTCAGTCCCTCTCCTCAACCGTTACGGCGCGCGCCTGCGCCGCAGCATGCAGAGCGCGGCGATGCCGACGAGCCCGGTCGCGCCCGGGGTCGGGGTGATGATGATGCTGTTGAAGGCGTTCCAGTCCCAGAACCCCGGCTGCGCGCCGTCCGGGGGCAGGGGGAAGGTGACCATCGCGCCGGCTTCGTTCAGCCGGACCGCGACGACGTTGCTGATGTCGAAGCCGGGGTCGACGAACGAGAACCAGCCGTCCTGGTTGCCCTGCGAGAGGTCGATCCACTGGAAGGTCCAGTTGAGCGGGGGCATGGGCATGAACCATCCGGCCCAGTTCCCGTTCTTGTCGCGCAGACTGACGCCGATGTCCCAGACTCCGGGAGGGGCGCCGAGCGAGAAATGGATCATGCCGCGCGAGAGGTTCAGCCCGTTGGCGCGCCCGGGGCCGGTGCTGATGTCGAGCTCCCACGACGCGACGGCGATGTCCTCGCCCTGCATCAGCGGGTTCCACTGCATGACGAGGGCCTGGTGGGTCTCGTCGCCCAGTTCGACCATCAGGTCGGGCGTGAGCGCCGAGGCGACGAACGCGGCGGTCCCCTGCGTGGCGTAGAAGCGCAGGTCGGGGCCAGGCACGCCGTCCGTCGCCGGGTCGATGGCGCGGATGCGTCCGTTGTTCAGTGCCTGCGTCCAGCTCACCGGCTGGTTCTCCCCGATCGCGACAAGGGGGTTGCCCATGATGTTTCCGGCGAGCGCGCTGGGCGCAGCGATCGCGCATGCGATACCGATCGACGCGAGAGTTGTCTTCACGGTCGTCTCCTTTGCGCAAGAAACACCCCCGCCGCGTAAGCGCGGCATGGCCGGTGCGCACAGCGCCGCCGTGGGGGTGTCTTGTATTGCCTGTCTGTTCCCGGCGAGGAATGTGCGCTCCTCGCCCTACTCCAGTTCACTCGACCGGCGGCCGGTCGTCGCGGCGTGGCGCGCCGAATGGCGCTCCGTGTGCGTGGCCGCGTGTGACTCTGGGCAGGATACAGCGAATACCGGATGTCGCAAGACGACTATCGTGCGAACATCGCAAAACCCGCGGTTTTGCGGGGGAAACACGCAAGTTCGTGCGACGAAAGATGTTGCGATCGGGCTCAGGGCTGCAGGCGCTGCGAACGCCACGCGGAGCCCGTGAACGCGAGGTCGTCATCGCCCGTTCGCGTCAGCGTTCGCGTCCACAGCGCGCGGTCGTGCGTGCGCCCTGTACGCCCGCTCCACAGTTCCACGCGCTCGGCCCACACGCGGTACCCGCCCCAGTGGGGCGGCCGGGGGATATCGACCGTCACGGACGCGGCGTCGCGCTTGATGGCGTCCAGATCGACGCCGAAGCGCTGCGCCATACTCGCGAGATTCGCGTCGATCGCTGCGCGCGACGCCGCCGGCTGGCTCTGCGCGCTCGCCCACGCGCTGAGGCGCGAGAGCGGGTGCCGGGTCGCGAAGTACTCGTCGGCGCGCGCGTCGGGCGCGTCGGTGATCGGTCCCTCGATGCGGATCTGACGGTCGAGGTCGTCCCAGTGGAACAGCAGCGCGGCGTGCGGGTGTGCGCGCAGCGCCAGTCCCTTGCGGCTTGTCTTGTTCGTGAAGAACTCGATGAACCCGGCGCGCGCGTCGATGCCGCGACAGAGCACGATGCGCGCCGAGGGGCGCCCGTCGGCGTCCACAGTCGCCAGGGTCATCGCGTTGGGGTTGGGCTGGACCCGCCTGGCCGTCGCTTCGCCCATCCATTCCTCGAGGGCCGGCATGGGGTCGGGCGGGAGCGTGTCTCCCAGCCACTTGGCGGCGGCGGTTTCGTTCCCGAGCTCGGTGGGGGTGAGGGGCGCCATGTCCAAGCGTATGCAGGCGCGATCTCGCCCGAAATCGGCGGGTTGCGTCCCGTGGTAGGATGTGAAAAAGCTGTCGCAGGGCTGTACGCACGGACGCGAAAGGGGATGATCCCGGCCCATGATCGGACCCGAAACGAACGGAGTCGGAACGGACAAGGCCCGGCGCGCACGCCGCCAGGAGGCCGCGCGCGCCGCGACCCCCAAGCTGTTCGACAAGCAGCCGCCCCACTCGGCGGAAGCAGAGATGGCCCTTCTGGGGTCGATGATCCTCGACCCGAAGGTGACGGGCGATGTCCTGCACCTGGTGACCGGGGGCGACGCGTTCTACAGCGAGGCGCACAACGCGATCTTTACGGCCCTCCTGACGGGCTACGACCGGCACGAGTCGGGGGACCTGGTGCAGCTCGCCGAGGCGCTCAAGGACGCCGGGGTGCTCGATCAGATCGGGGGCGTGGAGTACCTGGTGCAGCTGGCCGAGAGCGTGCCGACGGCGGTCAACGCGCCGTACTACGCCAAGATCGTCGCCGACAAGGCGAAGCTGCGCCGGCTCATCGACGCGGCCAGCCAGATCCTCTACGAGGCGTACCACGCCGGCGAGCTCGGCCCCGACGGCGCGCGCGAGGTGATCGATGTCGCGGAGCAGCAGATCTTCGAGATCGCGCAGAGCAACGAGAGCAGCGACCCGCAGCGTCTGTCTGAACTGCTGCACGAGGCGATGGAGCTGCTCGAGGCCAATCAGGGCAAGGGCGTGACGGGCGTCTCGTCCGGCTTCCACGAGCTCGACGAGATGCTCAGCGGGTTCCAGCCGGGCGAGATGATCATCATCGCGGCCCGCCCCTCGATGGGAAAGACCGCGCTGGCGCTGAACCTGGCCGAGGGCATCGCGCTGGGGGGCGACAACGGGAAGCCCTGCCCCGTCGCGGTGTTCTCGATGGAAATGTCGCGCCAGAGCGTCACGCAGCGACTCATCGCGGCGCGATCCGGCGTCGACTCGCACCGCCTGCGCACCGGCCAGCTGCACGAGGAGCACTACCGCCAGATCGTGCGCGCCTGCGGCGAGCTGGCCGAGGCGCCCATCTACATCGACGACTCACCCGCGATGACGGTCCTGCAGATGCGCTCTCGCGCGCGCCGCCTCGTCGCCCAGCACGGGGTGAAGTGCATCATGATCGACTACCTGCAGCTCATGACCGCGCCGGGCGCGGCGCGCGAGAGCAGGCAGGTCGAGGTGTCGACGATCTCACGCGGCGTGAAGGCGCTGGCCCGTGAACTCAGCGTGCCGGTCATCTGTCTCGCGCAGCTCAACCGCGGCGCCGAGCAGCGCGAGGGCCACCGGCCCAAGATGAGCGACCTGCGCGAGTCGGGCTCCATCGAGCAGGACGCCGACGTGATCATGCTGCTGCACCGCGAGGCGTACTACCACATGAGCGACCCGGCGTGGTTCGAAGAGAACGAGGGCAAGGAGAACCTCGCCGAACTCATCATCGCCAAGCAGCGCAACGGGCCCACCGGCGTCGCGCGCATGGAGTGGGAGGCCGCCACCACGCGCTTCAAGAACCCAAGCCCGGGCTACGACGATTCCTACCCCGCGCGGCCTTCAAACGGCCCGTCGGCCTCGGCGCAGTTCACCCGGCAGGACGCGATCGAGCCCAAACCCCGGGGCGGCATGGCGGGCTACATCCCGGCCAGCGCGGACCAGGGCCCGGCCGGCGACGAACGCAACGGGGGCGGGCCGGACTTCGATCCGTGGGAAACCGACAACGACCTGCCGATCTGACGCTCGCGCGATTCAGCGACGACGACGCGCCGCGAACGCGCCGAGCGCCAGCACGGATGCCGCGCCGGGCGAGGGGATCACCGACACATTGAAGCCCAGCGACACCGTGGTGAGACTGAAGCCGGTCTGCTGGACCCAGAAGCTGTAGACGCTCTCGCCAGCGACGGGCGCCGTCAGGCCCAGGTCGGTCAGGATGTCGGTCCCGACGAGCTCGGGCGCCGTCAGCACGAAGCCGAGCAGGGGCTCGGGGTCGATGAAGACGGGATCGACCGGGAAGAAATCGCCCGCGGCGAGCCCGATGAACGCGATGGAGTCGACGAAGCCGTCGCCCGGCGCGGAGGACTCGAACAGGATGATCGAGTCGAGCCGGAGACCCGCGCCGATCACGATGCTGAAGTAATCGATGTCGCCGGTGTCGAAGTCGTTCGAGTCGACGACGTTCATGGTGATGGTGTTCAGCCCGAGATCGAGCGTGAAGCTCGTGGGGTTGAAGCGGTCGTTCGAGAGATCGCCGTTGATGGTCTCGTCCCAGTCGACCGCGAGGGCGGCCCCGGAGCACGACAGAACGACAGCGGACGCGAGCGCGGATCGGAACAGTGTCACGGTGATCTTCCCTCTCGAAGGGCCGCTTCCTAAAGGCGGCTGTGCGATGCTACCGAGAGGGCTTCGAGCGCCCCGGGCGCGTAGTTTCCGCTTCTGTGTGAGATGAAATGAGAATGTCGCGTCCGGAATGCGCGCCGGGCGTTACTTGGCGACGGCGCCGAGCTCCCTGACCGCCTCGAGCACCTCGTCGGCGTGGCCCTCGGGCTTCACCTTGTCCCAGCGCTTCGCGACCTTGCCGTCGGGCCCGATGAGATAGGTCACCCGGTCTGCGCCCATGTACTTCTTGCCGTACATGCTCTTTTCCTTCCACACGCCGTATTTCGCGCATACCGGGGGCACGCCGTCGTCGCCCGCGACGTCGGCGAGGATCGGGAAGTTCAGCGCGAACTTCTCGGCGAACTTGCGCTTCGACGCGACGTCCTGCGGCGAGACGCCCAGCACGACAACGCCGGCCCGCTCATAGGTCTGCATGGTGTCGCGGAAGCCGCACGCCTGCTTCGTGCAGCCCGAGGTGTCGTCCTTTGGATAGAAGTAGAGGACGACGGGCTGGCCGAGGTAGTCTGAGAGCTTGCGCGTCTCGCCGCGCTGGTCGGCGAGGGTGAAGGCGGGGGCTTTCTTGCCGATATCGATGAGCGGCATGGTGCGCTTCCATTCGGTGGGGCTGAAGTTGAGAGTGACCGGGGCGATCATGCGCGACCTCGCATTCGCACGGTTCAGGCCAACGACGGCGTGGGCCGGTGAGGCGGACCCCATGCACTTCGCCCCGGGCTCGCGGTCGTATTCACCCCTCGCGCATATTCCGGAGGGGGGAGTGGCTTAGGAGATCCACGCGAGCACGCCCAGCAGCATCGCGGCGGCGAGCAACGCCGCGGCGGCGAACTGGAGCGCCATCACGGTCCTCGTCGCGTCCGGGGCTCGCGGCGGGCGCGGCGCGCGCGAGGGGCCGAGCGGGGCCGCAGAGCCGACGCCGGGGGCACGCGCTGCCGGTGCGCCGGGGCTTTCACCGGCGCTGATCGCCAGTTCGCCCCGCCTGGCACGGTCCTGCACCAGAGCGATGACCAGATGCGCGTCGAAATCGCGCACTCCCAGGAGACGGGAGATCCGAATCGCTCTGGCGCGGCGTTCGGGGGTGAGGATCGCGGCCTGCCCGCCCTGCAGAAGTTCGGCGATGCGCACGGCGAGGATGTTCCGCGCGTCCTCTGGCGTGAGGCCGGAGGCCCGGCGGTTCTCGCGCGTCACGGCCCGGGTCGCGGCGCGGACCTCGTGTTCTGCGGGCGCCGGCGCGACCTCGACCGGCGCCGGTGCGTACAAGCTCTCATCCGCGCGACCGGGTCCGAGCGAAGACGAGGGCGTCTGCACACCCGGGTACCCGGGCGGGTAGACCAGTCTGAGGGCCGGACGGAATGGGGGCGACGCGGCGGTCATCCAGCGAGGTTCTACGCGAGAAAGCGAACTTGGGAAACCGCACGGGACCCGAATCATTGAGGAAAGACCCCCACGGGCCGATAGTGACACGTCAGGAACGGCGTTCGTGCGGTATCGTCGGAGAGACCCGGGGGCGTTCGGTCCCCGGGAGCGTCCGTGTCGAGAACAGACGGAAAGGTCCGAAGTGAGCAGCCGGTCGAATGCGTCGGGAACCAGCGTCAAGGCCTCGGGAGAGGTCGTCGCCCTGCGTTCGCCTCTCGGCGCGAAGGGGGCGATCGACGCGTGCGAGAAGCTGGCGAGATCCGGGAAGCTCCCGGGGTTCGAGCGCGACGCCGAGACCGCCTGCCGCGCGCGGGTCTTCGGCCAGCCCTTCGACCGGGACTTGTTCATCGACGCGGCGGAGAGCGCCGGGTCGGGCTGCATCGTGCGCCTGCGCACGCAGCTGCGCCGGCGCGTGCCGGTGATCTTCGTGCTGGTGGGCGTCCTGACGGTCTGGCCGGGCGTGTGGCTGACCGACTCGCTGATCCAGACCTATTTCTCCGCGGCGCAGGGCTGGGCGATCAAGACCTGGATGTGGTACCTGCCCATCACGATCCTGCCTTTGCCCTTCGCTGCGAAGTCGATGTGGCGCAAGAGCCAGGTGCAGGCCGCCGAGCACTTCGCCGAGCTGCAGGAGCGGATCGCGCAGGCGGTCGGCGCGTCGAAGGACGCGTCGTCGTCGGTCTCGTCGAAGCCCGAGACGCTCAGCGCTTCGGCGTGAGGACGCCGATCGTCCGAGGAGAGAACGGGTACGCGCCCCACACCTCGCGCAGGTCGTCGAGCGTGACGGCGTGGATGCGTTCGAGTTCTTCCTCCAGCGACATGTGCGCGCCCAGATAGGTCCAGCGTCGCCCGATGCGCTGCATGCGCCCGCCGGGGCGTTCGCCGGCGAGCGTGACGCCTGTGGCGATCTTGTTGCGCAGGCGCTCGAGGTCTTCGGGCTTGAACGAGTCGACGAGGTTGACGATTTCGCGATCGACGACGGCGCGGACCTCGTCGAGACGGTCGGGGTCGCACGACGCGTAGACGAAGTAGTCGCCGCAGCCGTCGTGCGGGTCGTAGGCGGACTGCGCCTCTTCCGCGATGCCCGGGTCGATGAGCGCCCAGTGGAGGCGGCTGTTGTCCGCGCCCCCGAGGACCTCGGCGAGGATGGAGGCGGCGTAGCGCCGGTCGTCGCCGAAGGCGGGCCCGGGGGCGAGCATGAGGAGGTAGGCGCGATTGATCTTGGGGTCCTCGACGAGGACCTCGCGCGTCTCGGTGGCCGGCTCGGCGTTGTCGCGCGTGGGGCGGGTGCTCTGCCAGCCGGCGCAGAGCGACTCGATCTGGCGCACGCACGCGTCGAAGTCCAGCTTCCCGGCGAGCGCGACGACGGTGTTGTCGGCCGAGTACCTCGCGTCGAAGTACGCCTTCATCTGCGGCGCGCTCATGGACGAGACGGTGTCGTTGGTCCCCAGCACGCGGTGCCCGAGCGCGTGGCCCTTGTAGCGCTCCTCGGCGACGCGCTCGTACAGAACCCAGAAGGGGTTGTCCTTGTACATCGCGATCTCTTCGAGGATGACGCTCTTCTCGGCGGTGAAGTCCTGCTCGCGCAGCGCCGGGCGCAGGATGTCGGCGAGGATGTCGGTGGCGCGATCGAGACGGTCGGGCAGCGTCTGCGCGTGGAAGCAGGTCAGCTCGGTCGAGGTGTACGCGTTGTACTTCGCGCCGATCTCGTCGAACTCGCGGTTCACGTCCTCGGCGCTGCGCCGGGCGGTGCCCTTGAACATCATGTGCTCGAGGAAGTGCGAGACGCCCATCAGCTCCGGCGCTTCGTCGCGCGCGCCGGTGCGCACGAAGAAGCCGACCGCCGCGGAGTGCGCGTGGGGCACGACTTCCGCGGCGATGGTGAGACCGTTGGGCAGGACGACCTTCTCGAACGTGACGCTCATGGCGTCAGTGTAGCGGGGGGCCCCCGGGCTATTCGAGCAGCCTGGCCCGGAACGCCAGCAGCAGACGCTCGAGGTCTTCGAGCTCGTTCAGTTCGTGCAGGCGCGCGCGCATGGGCTCCACGTCGTTGGTCATCACGCCGTGGACGCCGCGCAGCGCGAGGTTGGTGAGCATCTCCGGGTCGCTGACCGTCCAGACGTGGACCTGCCGACCCGCCCGCGCCGAAGCGGCCAGCAGCGAGCTGGTGGCGCGGTTGACGGGGACGGCGAACAGATCGACGTCGAGGCGGAAGACGTCTCCGACAGCGGCGGAGACGATCGCGCCCAGGCGCCTGTCGGGGTCCTCGCGGCGCATCGCGACGAGCGCCCGGGTGGAGAGCGAGGTGACGATGCTCGTCGTGTCGCCCCGTTCACGGAGGATCTTCGCGACGACACTGGCGAGGCGGTCGGGGTCGCCGCCGGTCTTCAGCTCGATGTTGAGCGTCGCGCCGGCGCCGGCGTCGCGCATCGCGTCGAGGACCTCTTCGAGCGTGGGGATGCGCTCGGAGGCGAACGCCGGATCGAACCACGAGCCGACGTCGATCTCGCGTAGTTCGGCCAGGGTCATGTCGGCGACGCGCCGAGGGTCGTTGGCCATGCGCCGCAGGTCGGTGTCGTGGAAGACCACGGCGCGCGAGTCGGAGGAGAGCATCACGTCGATCTCGATGCGGTCGGCCCCGAGGGCGCCGGCGGCGAGGATCGCGGCCAGCGTGTTCTCCGGCGCGACGCTCGACGCGCCGCGGTGCGCCGTCAGCTCGACATCGAGCGGGCGGCGAAGCCCGAGCAGGAACTTCGCCGACGACGCGCCGACGACCAGCGCCAGCGCGCCCAGCCCGATCGCCGCGAGGCGAACCGCACGACCAGCGTGCAGGGGCGCCCGCGCGCGCGCCGGGGCGTTGTCGCCCGGGGGCGAAAGGTTCGCGGCGGCCTCGGGTCGCGCCCTGCGCCAGAGGGTGTGGACGAGCAGCGCGTCGCCGACGCCCACCGTGATCGCTTCGAGCGCGAGGATCGCTCCGTGCGCGAGCAGGGAGAGGCCGGCGAGGGCGGCGGTGAGCGTGAGCGACCCCGCCTCGCGCGAGAGGAGCGCGACCGAGCCGGCGTAGACGAGCGAGAGGGCGCCCGCCGCGAGGAGGTTCACCCCGATGAACCAGCCCAGGCGCGCAGCCGCCGCCACGCGCAGACGCCCGCGCATGAGCTCGGCGCTCTCGCGCATCGCGGCGCGCGGGCGTCGGCCCTCGAGCACGCAGAGCGGCAGCGCGAGCGACCAGCGCAGCCACACGGGCACGACGGTCGCGAGCATCGCGATCGCGCAGGTCGCGATGATCGCGAGAGCGACCCAGAAACGAGTCGGACGCACGGTGACGACCCAGTACAGCTCGGCGTCGCGGGTCGCGAACCAGGCGACGAGCCCGATCACGATGAAGAAGGGCGACGCGAGCAGCAGCAGGAGCACGAGCTGGCGCGCGATGAGCGAGGTGAGCCGCGGCAGCGCCCACGCCGACGCGACCAGCGCGCCGATGCTCTCGCGCGCGATCCCGGCGAGCCCGCGCCGCGTCGTCGCGCCGTCGCGCCTGCTCGCGAGCCGAAGGATCGACGCCCGCGCGAGCACGACGCCCAGGAGCGAGATGACCGCGCCGACGAAGATCGCGGCGGCCCCTGCCGGCGTCAGCGCGAAGCGGACGATGTCCTCGTTCGCGACGGCGTAGCGCCCCGTCGTGCTGATGAGCCAGTTGGTCGCCCAGGATGCGATGGGCGCGAGCAGCGCGCCGGTCGTCGCCTCCACGACGATCCAGGCGGCGAGCATCGTCGCTGGGGCGAGCCGGAACGCACGGAGGGAGTCTCGGATCACCCGCAGGGCGGTCTCGCGCATGGGGGGCACTGTAGCGGGACGGTCCCGGCCTCCCGTGTCCGCGAACGCCTGCCGGCGGCTCCTCCCGCGCGAGCCGTGCAGGGGTGCAGCCCGGGCCGGGGTCCGGGGGCCGGGGGCGGGGGCGGGGCGGGGCAGGGCAGGGCGGGAGGGGCGAGTCCGACCGTGCGCGCTCCGGTTGATTTCGGACCTTCACGCAACACTCACGGGACGGGATTGTTTCGCCCGATCTGTTCGTGTACGCTTCTGCACCTGACAAACACCGGCGCACGACGCGCCGGAGAACCAGGACGGAGAGTGGTATGTCCTCGCGGGCAACACGAGCCGGGCGCACGCACGACGCGGCGTCACACGCCGGGGGTGATCGTCCCGGCGCTCCCTCCCCGGAGGGGGACAGACTCGCCACCTTCAACGGCTCGACCATCGCCATCGAGCGCTCGCTCGCCGGCGCCGACGCGGTCGCGCTCAGCGGCGGGCTGGACGCGAAGGTGCTGGTCCTCAACCGGTTCTACATGGCGATACGAGTGATCTCGGCGAAGCGCGCCTTCGCCATGCTCGCGCGAGACATCGCCGAGGTGATCCACGTCGACGAGGGGCGGTACCACTCGTACGACTTCTCGACCTGGGCCGAGATCAGCGAGCTGCAGCGCCGCTTCGAGCCCGACAAGCACGACTGGATCAGGACCGTTCGCGTCGAGATCGCGGTCCCCAAGGTCATCCGCTTGCTCGGGTACGACCGCCTCCCGGCCCAGCACGTGAAACTGAACCGGCGCAACCTGTTCGCGCGCGACCGCAACAGGTGCCAGTACTGCGGCAACACCTTCCCGACGAGCGAGCTGTCCATCGACCACGTCGTCCCGCGCACGCAGGGCGGGCTGGACACCTGGGACAACCTCGTCTGCGCCTGCGTGCGCTGCAACGCGCGCAAGGGCGGGCGCACCCCCGACCAGGCGCACATGAAGCTGATCACGCGACCGGTGCGGCCCAAGCGCAACCCGGCGATCGTCGTCCGCCTCGGGCAGCAGAAGTACGAGTCGTGGAGGGCCTTCCTCGACGAGGCGTACTGGTCGGTCGAGCTGGGCTGAACCGGGCCGCCTCGGCCGCCCCGGGGAACACGCACCGCCTCCTGCTTCGTATACTCGCCGCGAGATGAGCCAAGGCGTTCCCAGCGTGTATTCCGTCGCCGGCGGCGTGTCCGACAACCCGGACGCCGTCGCCGCGGTCGAACTCGCCTGCGACAAGGCGGTCGCGGCGCTGGGCGAGGGGGGAGACGCCGACCTGGTGTTCGCGTTCGCGTCGCAGCACCACGCGCAGCTGATGGGGGCGATCGGCGACGTGATCCACCGGCGGATGAACCCGGGCGCCGTGCTCGCTGTCTCGGGGGAAGCGGTGATCGCCGGCGCGCAGGAGCTGGAGGGCAAGCCGGGGGTCTCGCTGTTCGCGGCGAGACTGCCGGGGGCGAGCGTCAAGACATTCACCTCTGAAGATCTGCCCGCGCTGACAGACGACGACGACCCGAGCATCGGCGACGCGATGGCCGCCGCCCTGGGCGTGGACGATTCGCTGCGCGCGATCGTGCTCTTCGCCGATCCGTTCAGCGTGCCGATGGTGCGTCTGCTGCCGGCGCTCTCGTCGATGTGCACGCAGACGCTCGGCCGCAGGCGTGCGCCGATCATGGGCGGGCTGGCCAGCGCCGGGAACACGCCCGGCGCGAACGGGCTGGTGATCAACAAACGCCTGTCTCGCACCGGCGCGATCGGCGCGGTGATCAGCGGGCAGGTGGGCGTGGATTTCATCGTGTCGCAGGGCTGCCGCCCGGTCGGTCAGCCCTGGCTCGTGACCGAAGCGAAGCGCAACATCATCTTCCGGCTGGGGGGTCGCAAGGCGCTGGAGGTGATCCACGAGACCATCGAGGGGCTCTCGACCGAGGACCGCCAACTCCTGGAGCGCGGGCTGTTCGTGGGGCGCGTGATCAACGAGTACAAGCCGCGGTTTGGGAGGGGCGACTTCCTGATCCGCAACGTGGTGGGCGTCGAGCAAGAGCGCGGGGCGCTCGCCGTCGCCGACCTCGTGCGCGTCGGGCAGACCGTCCAGTTCCATGTCCGCGACGCCAAGACGGCGAGCGAAGACCTGCAGCTGCTGCTCAGCACCCAGCCCCTTCACGGGCCGGCGCTGGGGTCGCTGCTTATCTCGTGCAACGGGCGCGGCACGCGCCTGTTCCCCACGGTTCACCACGACGCGCGGGCAGTCAGCCGCGCCGTTCTCGACGGCGCAGGCAACCCGGCCCCGCTCGCCGGCTTCTTCGCGGCGGGGGAGATCGGCCCCGTGGGCGATCAGGTGTTCCTGCACGGGCACACCGCGACCGTCGCGGTCTTCCGCTCGCGCCCCACCCTCGACATCGACGACTGATCGCCCCGGCCCCCGGCCCCAGGCCCCCGTTCCTGCTGTCGGGCCGAACCGGCGCGGGTGTTGGACCGGCGGCGCCCGCCGGGTCGATAGAACCCGTATGCCCCGACGACCCGGGACCGCTTGGCGTACGCGCCGGCATGGAGGCGTCTTCACGCCGGCGCTGTGGTGCGCGCTGGCTGGGCTTGCGTCGGCCCAGCCGCTCGACGACGCCCCGGTGGCGTCTCAGCGGGTCGTGCGGGTGTTTGATTTCGAGGAGCAGGACTTCAACGCCGAGGAAGTGCCGCAGTACTGGGTGCGCGCGCAGCACAACCCCCCTGCGCGTGACCGTCCCGGGTTCCCGGCGTGGAACAAGGCGTCGTTCGACGAGTCGCGCGCGTTCTCGGGGCAGTTTTCGGTGAAGGTCCCGACCGAGGGCGGCAGCGCATCGCTGCGTTTGTCGCCGGGCGTGATCGCCGCGATCCCCGGCGCGGACTACGTGGTGACCGCACGGATCCAGACCGAGGGGCTGTCGCGATCCGGGGCGCGCCTGGTCGCGCGGTTCCTCGACGATCGGCGCCAGCCCATCCCCGGGGGCGAGGCGTCGACGCGCGTGGTGCGCTCGAGCGGGGAGTGGGCGTTCGTGCAGGCGGAGCTGCGCGGCGTGCACGAGCGAGCGGCGTGGATCCAGATCGATCTCGAGCTCTTGCAGCCGCGTGAGCTCGACCGCGCGCGACGGCGCGAGCTGGGGCACGAGGCCCCGCGCGAGGACGATCCGGTCTTCGCGAACCGCGTCTGGCACGAGGATGTGCGAGGGGCGGCGTGGTTCGACGACGTGGTCGTGAACCAGCTCCCTCGCGTCGAGCTGGCGACTGCGTCGCGGGCGAACATCCTCAGCGCGCCCGAGACGCCCGTGATCCAGGCGCGCGTCCGCGACCTGACCGGCGAGTCGCTGCGCGCGACGATGACGGTCTACGACATGGAGGGCGCGCGCGTCGCGACGATGCGCAAGACGCTCTCGCCGGGCGGGGAGGCGTTCTCGTGGTCGCCGACGCTGCCGGGCTTCGGCTGGGGGCGCGCCGTGCTCGAACTGCACGCCGGCGACGGCGAGCTCGTCGCGCGGTCGTACCTCGACTTCCTGTGGACGCCCCCGACCCTGCGCAGCCGCGGGCCCGAAGCCGAGCGGTTCTCGCTGATCGCCGAGCAGGTGCCGCGCGAGCAGCTGGACGCGCTGCCCGAACTGGCGAGCCGTGTCGGGGTGGGCGCGGTGCAGATGGCGGTGCTCGACCGCTCGATCACCTCCTACGAGGTGCGCTCCTTCGCGCGCCGGATCGATCCGATCGTGCAGTCGCTCCTCGACCGGGGCATCCACCTGACCTTCACGGTCACCGGGGTTCCCGACGAACTCGCCGAGATCCTGCAGATCGACGTTCGCGAGCCGATGGAGCTGCTGGGCTGGACCACGCCCCTGGGCGCGGTCCCGCCCTGGACCCTGTACCTCAACGCGATCCTCGACCGCTTCGGCCAGCGCGTGTCGCGCTGGCAGGTCGGGCGCACCGGCGAGGCGTACCCGTTCTGGCGCCCCAAGCTCGCCGGCGAGCTCGAGAGCGTCCGGCGCGAGCTCGGTCGCCTGGTCCCGAGCGTGGAGGTCGCGGTCCCGTGGCGCGCCGAGCAATCGATCGACGACCGCATCGCGGGTCGCGGCGCCGTCACGGTGACGCTGCCGCCCTCCGTGCGTCTGGAGGCGGTTGAGGAGTACGTGCGCTACTGGGGGAGACGGGTCGAAGCCACGATGGTCATCGAGCCCCCCGACGCGGCGGTGTACGGCCGGCGCGCCGGCGTGATCGAGCTGGTGAAGCGGGCCGCCTACGCGTGGAAGGCCGGCGCGCAGCGCATCGCGATCGACGCCAACTGGACCACGCGCGAGGGCGTCGGGCGACACGCATCCACGAGCGCCGCGCCCGAGCCCACGCTGGCCGCCTGGCGCCAGATCGTCGAGCGACTGGGGGGACGGCGGATCGTCGCCGACCTGCCGGTCGCCGACGGGATGACGGCGATGATCCTCAAGTCCGCCACCACGAGCGCGCGCGAGGGCGCGCTGCTCGCCTGGAACGACGCTGCCCCCGAGGCCAGCGCCGTCATCCGGACGTACCTCGGCGCCGACCCCGTCCGGGTCATCGACCCCTTCGGCAACACGCGCACCGTCGGGCTGGTCGACGGCGTGCACACGATCCCGCTGACCGAGACCCCGGTGTTCATCGAGGGCGTCGACGTGGACCTCGCGCTCTTCCGCGCAGGGTTCGCGATCGACCCGCCCTTCATCCCGGCCGAAGCGACGGTGCACCAGGTCGATGTCGTGCTGCGCAACCCCTTCCCGGCCGGGATCAGCGGCCGGCTGCGCATCGCCGAGCCCGCGCCGGACCGCTGGAAGATCGAGCCCCGTCTGTTCGCGTTCAACATCCCGCCCGGGGGCGAGCAGCGCCTGCCGGTCGAGCTGTCCTTCGGGCTGGCGGAAGAGGCGGGCCTGCGCACCGTCGTCGCGGAGGTCGAGCTGAACGCGATCCGGGAGTACCCGGTGCTGCGCGTGTCGGCGCCGCTCGAGATCGGGCTCTCGACGCTGCAGATGACGCCGACCTACTCGTTCGTGCGCAACGAGGCGGGCGAGCCGACGGACCTGCTGATTACCGTGTCGATCGTGAACCAGGGCGATCGGGCGGCGACGCTCCGCGCGTTCGCCGTCGCGCCGGGGTACGCGCGCGAGCAGGCCCCGGTGAGCGCGCTGGGGCCGGGGCAGTCGACCGTGCTGCGGTTCACCTATCGCGACGGCGCGGCCCGGCTGCGCGGGCAGCGCGTGCGCGTCGGGCTGATCGAGATCGACGGCGCCGGGCGTCTGAACAAGAGCGTCACGATCGAGTAGCGGTCTCGGGCTTCATGATCTCGCGCAGCGCGATCGTCGCGAAGGCGCCGGGGGGCAGCTCGAAGGCCACGCGGACATACTCGCCGTGCTCGTCGGCGCCGCCTTCGGCCTCGGGATCGACGAGCGGCGCGCGGATCGCCCGTCTGGCCCCGGGGGCCTCGCAGCCGGAGCGTCGCTCCCACTCGGCGATCTGGTCGAGCGTGACGCCGAGCTCGCCGAGCGCGTCCATCTCGGCGCGATCGACAGCGCCGTGCGCGCGCGTCATCTTCGGGCCCCACAGCGGGCCGGACGCGCTGATCTCGAAGCGCTCGGCGCGAGCGCGGGTCTGCGGGTCCTGCGCGAGCGCGTCGTCGACGCGGAACACCGCGCCGTTGTCGTGCTTCCAGGCCAGATCGCCCGGGAGGATCCGATCGAACTCGCCCCGCTCGATCCGACCGGAGACCACGCGGTTGAACGCCCAGCTCTGGAGCGCGTTGACCCAGAACTGGCGGAGCCGGCGCGGGATCGCGCGCGCGGCGCGGTCGGGGTCGCCGTGGCGCACGAGCGAGCGGAGGGCGGCCAGCTCGGCCTCCATCTCGCGCGGCGTGGCCCCGAGCGCCGCGTCGTAGTCTCTGCGTGCGTACGCCTCGCGCGCGTCGCGCAGCGAGCCCTGCCCGTCGTCGACCCCGTGGGCGCCCAGCAGCTCGTCGAGCAGGGCGCGCGAGTCGCCGGAGGCCTCGTGGCGCCCGAGCAGGTGGTTGTTGGCGCGAGCGCCGAAACGCTGCTCGCCGGCGAGGTTGGGCACGCCCGAGCGCTCGAGGCGCTCGACGATCGCGATCGCGGCGCGCACGTCGACGGCGCGCACGGCGCGCACGCGGATGGAGAACCGGTTCGCGCGCAGGTGCCCGAGCCGGAGCTTGTTCGTGTGCATGTCTGCCCAGAGGGTGGCCATGCGCGGGTGGGCGAGCTCGGGGAACTCCTCGAACGACCTGCCGGGCGTGTGCACGCTGAACACTTGGCGCGTGATCGCGCGCTTGTCCTTGAGGCCCGCGTACCCGACGGCGCGCCGTTCGACGCCGAAGTGCTTCGCGAGGATCTCCGCGGCCTGGGGCGTGGTGAGGTCGCGCTTCTCGATGTAGAGGTAGATGTGCTCGCCCTCGCCGCAGGGCTGGTAGAGGGGCTCCTCGTCGACGAGGAAGTCCTCGGGGCGCGCCTTGATGACGCCCCCGACGCCGCGAAGGTCGGCGGTGAGATAGCCGCAGGTCACGCCCGGGATGGTTGGTGCGCTGTCCACGGTTGGGGGATCAGGCGTCCTTGATCGCGGCGTCGAGGACATGCTCGGCGACGAAGATGGGGACTCCCGCGGCGACGCCCAGCGCGATCGCGTCGCTCGGGCGGCAGTCGACATTGAGGGTCTGGCCGTTCTGCCGGATGTTGAGGGACGCGAAGAAGGTGTGCTCGGCGAGGTCGTTGATGGAGATGGAGTCGAGCGTCCCGCCCATGGTCTCGATGATGTGGGCGAGCAGGTCGTGGGTCTGGGGGCGCTTGATCTCGATGCCCTTGAGGCGCCGGTCGATCGCCTGCGCCTCGGGCAGTCCGATGACGATCGGGAACGAGCGGTCGCCCTCGACTTCGCGCAGCTCGATGATCTGGTAGTCATTGAGCTCGCGGATCAGGATTCGGGAGAGTTCCATCTCCACGGGCATCGGGGCTGCTCCAGGGCTGGGACGCGCACGAACCTACGCGTGGTCGGCACGACATGTTCGCCCAAACCGGCCCGAGCGTCAATCGGCGACCGAGGATCCCGGGCGTCCCCGATAGTGCTCGGCGGCGGTCCGGATCAGCTCCCGGATGGTCATGGGGCGGACCCCGGCCCGTCGCCTGGCGCCCCCGATCCGGTAGAGCGCGTCCCACTGGCGCAGGAGGATCTTGTAGGCCCACCAGACGGGCTTGCTCGGGTCGTAGATGTTGGTCGACTCGGACATCGTGCCGTTGAGCTCGATGATCTTGAACCCCAGCCCGGCGCGCAGGTCGTCTTCGCTGGCGTAGCGGATGTCGAAGCGTCCGAAGTCGAGGCCCCGGCCTTCGAAGCAGGTCGCGACCTCGTCGATCGCGCGCTCGAACTCGGGGGTGATGAGGTCGGCGCCGTCGACGAACATCGTGCCCTGGCAGTGGTTGCCGGCGATGGCGATGCGCATCTTCTCGCCCTTGCCCAGGACGCGGTCGCGCTCGGCGTCGTAGCGCTTCAGGAAGAGATCGGCCTGCATCATGAAGCGCGGGTGCTTCCAGATGAGGCGCTCGAGGGTGGACTCGCCGTCGCCCTCGATGATGGGGAAGACCTTTTTCGTGACGGAGAAGACGCGACCGTGCTCCTCGCCGGGCTCGCGCTTCCAGAGGACGCCGGCCTCGAAGGGGCCGGGGTGATAGGCCTGGAGCAGGGCGGCGCGGGTCATCGATTCGAAGTAGCGGTGCGCGTCTTCGCGGTTGCGGATGACCTTGAACCCGTGCCCGCGCTGGGCCTCGTTGGGCTTCAGGATGACGGGGTAGTCCCCGAGGGTCGGGTCCTCGCGCACGAGCCGGGCGACGAGGTCGGCGCGCTCCGACGCGCTGGGCCCTGCGTCGATGTACGCGGTCGGGATGAGTCGGTCGCTCGCGCCGGCGAGGGCGCGGAAGATGTGCATTTTCGACTCGCCCACGACGCCGCCCCCGTGGGGGATGCCGGGGTTGACGCAGGTAAAGGTCATCGGCCCGCCTCGGCGCAGCGCCTGGAGGGCGATCCAGGGGACCAGCGGGAGATAGAACACGAAGGAGGGCCAGAACTCGGGGCGCCCGATGCGCAGCGCGTCGGCGAGCAGCCTCCGTCGCCCGGTCCACGTGAAGGCGTAGGTCAGCACCCGGTAGACGATGAGCAGGAAGACGATGACCGCGACGATCGCGACGGGCCCGCCCAGCACGCGCTCGACGGCGTCGACGAGTCTGGGGCCGACGAGGATGACCATCGTGAGCAGCAGGGGCGTCCAGATGAGGACCGCCAGCGTCGCCCAGAGCAGGAAGCCGTGGGCCCGCTTGGAGAGCAGCCCGGCCGCGAAATAGGTCGGCACGCGCGTGCCCGGGAAGGCGCGCGCGACGAAGACCGCGGCGATGGAGTGTCGGTCGAACCAGCGTCCCCAGCGGTCGAGCGACGCTTCGGGGACCCAGGCGCGCACGATCGGCCAGCTCAGCGCGCGCCGCCCCACGAACCGGCCCAGCGCCCACAGGCCGCCGTCGCCGATCAGGATGCCCAGGAAGCACCCGATCAGCCCGACGAAGGGGTCGATCTGCCCGTGCGCGATCGCGAGGCCGACAGCGATGACCGTCGCGTCCTCGCTGATGAAGGTCGCGACGATGATGAGAAGGATGATCAGCGCCCAGTGCATCGAGCGCGAGACGTGGACCATGCCCATGTCCGTCACGGTCGAGCGGTTCACGGGCGAGAAGTCGGCGATGCCGGTGAGCGCCGGGATCCCCGGCTCGTCGTGGCGCAGGAGGAAGGGGAGCAGGTGGGCGACGGTCTCGCCCAGCTGGCCGTAGGGCTCGGGGATGGGCAGGAAATGCCCGGCGTCGAGCACCACGAGACGGCTGTTGGGCGCAAGGGAGTGATGGAGTTCGGCGCCCCACGCTGGGACGAGGATGTCGTCGCGCCCGTGGACGATAAGGGTGGGGGTCTCGACGCTCGCGAGGACGCGCGCCATGGGGCGCAGGTTGGTGTCCCAGAAGTTCCGGATGAACGCGTGCCGGCTGGAGAGCGTCCCCAGGAAGCCGAAGTGGGGGATCGCCTCGGGGGCCACGACGAGGGCGACGTAGCCGATGGCGTACTTCGCGCGCTCGAAGCGCCAATCACCGGTGCCTTCGGCTTCCATGGTCACGCTGGCGCCCATGAGCGTCATCGAGGCGACGCGGTCCGGCGCGCGCTCCGCCATCCGGGTGACGACAGCGCCGCTCCACGACCAGCCGACCAGGTGCGCGCGATCGATGCCGAGGTTGTGCATCGCCGCGAGGATCGCCGACGCGCAGGCGCGCGCGCCGAAGCTCTCGACCCAGCCCTCGGACATGCCCATCCCGGGCAGGTCGAACGCGTAGACGACGTAGCCCTCGTCGGCGAGGGCGGCGCCCATCGCGGTCATGTTGGAGGCGCTGCCCGGGCTCCCGTGGAGCAGGATGACAGGGGGCCTGCCGTCGATCCGGTCGTCCTCGTCCGCCGCCCAGCGGTAGAACGCGAGGCGCATCGAGGAGTCTTCGATCTCCTCGCCGCGAGAATCGAACTGGGGAGTGAGCACGAATCGACGAACCCCGCCGTCGGCTTCGGCAGGGGGCGTGTAGGGCGAAGGCGTCGTGAGCCGGACGAACCACGAGACGGTCAGGAGCAGCGCCCAGAGCAGCAGGACGCGCCGCAGGACCCGCCGGCCGCGGCGGGGCGGGCGGAACAGGCCGCCCCGTCTCCTGCGACGGGGACGCTTCACCCGTTCCCTCGCGCGGCGCGATGCGCCGCCTGCTCGTGGGCGCGCAGGGGCAGGGCGAGCGTGCGCACCCCTTGGTCATCTTCGTACCGGACGAGCGCCTCGCGCGTGCGCGAGGAGACCTCGACCGTCGTGCGCGAGACGGTCCGCGCGTCCTCGCGATCCATGCGAACGCTCAGACGCGTGTTGTCGGGCCACTGGTGCCGGTGGAAGGCGTCCTGCGCGTCGGGCGTCGCGCCGGCGTCCACGACGAGCTCGCGGAACAGCGGCAAGCGCACCTGAACCAGCGCGTCGCCCAGTCCGCTCGACGCCCAGCACGACGGCCCGGCGCCGCGGCGCGACAGCGAGAGCGTCTCGCGCGCCCACCACGCCTCCACGGTCGTGCGCCCGTCCGTCGCGATCAGCCGGAAGGGCGCGAGGCGCTCGAGGGGCAGGTTCTCGGTCAGGTTGATCGCCTCGGCGATGGTCGACGCGCCGGCGATGCGAGGGATGATCAGCCCGCGCGAGACCAGCAATTCCCGGGCGGGCAGCGCCGGCATCGGCGAGGGATTGCCGTTAAGCACGGTGTACACGAGCCCGGCGTCGGTCGCGGCGACCCAGGTCCCGCCCCCGAGGGGGTCGGTGGGGCTGAGCGCGGGCCGACCGCCGAGCGAGCGCAGGGTCGGCGCGATCGCGAGCGGGCGCGTGCGCCGCTCGTCGCGGTTGGTCACCAGGCGGAAGCCGTCCGGGGTCGTGATGATCGTGACGGTGCACATGCTCGATCGCTCAGCGCGTCGCGACGGTCTCGTGGTGCAGCGTGGAGGGCGCTTTGCCGAAGCCCGGGGGGACCGGCGCGCCGTGCGCGTGCGCGATGGCGGCCATCATCGCGTGGTGGTGGATCGCGTGGTGGCTGGCGAACGCGAGCTCGCGCGACAGCGTGCTGCGCAGCGCCGCCTCTTCGCCGCCGGCGGTGAGCATCATGCGCACGGTGATCTCGCCGTCGCGTGCGCCGCCCGAGCGGAGCGCGTCGAGACGCTCGCGAAGGTCGTCGAGGACCGCGATCGCGGCGTCAGGGTCGGTCTCGACGGGCGTGCCGCGCTCGCGATGGTCGTAGTCCACCGGGTCGGCGCACCCGAACGCGCCGATCGCCGCTCCGAAGTGGTCGAGGTTGTGCCGCAGGTGCTGGCCGATGGTGCTGTTCATCAGCGACGCGCAGGGCAGCGTGAAGACGGCGCGCGTTCCTTCGACGAAGGCGCGGCACTGGGTCAGCAGCGCGTCGGCGCACGACGCGACTCTTGCCAGCTCGCACGCTCCCGGCTTCGTTTCGGTCATTCCCTGCGTCGGCTGATTGCTCGTGTTCACTCGTCGATGGTCCTTGCTGTGGCTCGCTCCACTCACTCTACGACGGGCGACACGCCCCGACGAGACCGGACGGCGCGTCAGGCCCCGCTGGTTGCTCGTTCGCGGCTCTCGGCGATTTCACGAAGGTCGGCGATGATCTCGCGATGGTTCGCGCACCGGGGGCACTTGTGCTGCCCGCCCAGCTTGCCCCGTCGGGCGAGCCAGTCGTGGAATGTCCCCCCGGGCAGGGTGGTGATGGTGGGGGGGCGCATCCCCAGATCGTCTTTGCGCTTGGTCGTGTAGTCCACGTTCTGCGCCTTGAGCGAGAGATCGAACTCGCGCCCGAACGGCTCGAGCAGGGCCGGGGGCGAGTGCCACTCGACCGCGAGCTCGAGCCCGGCGCGAACGCCGGTCGAGGGGTCGGGGTACACCGGCGCCGCCGTGAACTCGCCGATGCGCGCCCCGGTCTTCTCCGCGGCGCGTGCGACGGCGGTCTCGATGTGCTCGACGATGAGGTTCTCGCCGAAGGCGTTGATGAAATGCTTGTGTCGCCCGACGATCCTCAGGCGCGCCGGGCCCTCGGGGGGGATCGAGTCGAACTCGACCACGTCGCCCAGCACGTAGCGCCACAGCCCGCCGCAGGTCGAGAGCACGACGACGTATCGCTGGCCCTTCTCGACCTTGTCGCAGAGGAACGCGCCGGGGTGGCCGGTCGAGAGCTCCTCGACCGGGACGAACTCGTAGACCACGCCGCTGTCGATGTTGAGGCGCATCGACGGCTCGCCCCGCTCGTCCTGCACCGCGACGAACGCCTCGCTGGCGGCGTAGACCTCGATGCGGTTGGGCACGTCGTCGCCGGTGGGTGAGCCGGACCACAACTCGCGCACGCGCGGCTCGAAGGGCGTGAAGCGCGTCCCGCCGTGGATGAACAGATCGAAGTTCGGCCACACATCTCGCACGCAGGTCGCGTCGAGGCCCCCGGCGCGGGCGAGCTCGATGACGCGTTCGAAGAGCACGATGGACCAGCTCGGCATCCCGCTGATCGCGCGCACGTCGGCGCTCGCGGCGAGCTCGGACATCGCGCCCATCTTCTCGGTCCAGTCGCTCATGAGGGCGACGCGCTTGCCGGGGAGGTAGACCGTCGACAGGGGCCAGCGGATCAGCTGGGTGACGATGCCGGACAGGTCGCCGGTGCGCACGCCCTGATCGTTCTCGGCGAGGTCGGTCGACCCGCCGAGGAAGACGATCTTGCCCCCGAAGAGCTTCGAGAGCGACATCCCGCGCCGCAGGGCGTGGGCGTAGATATCGAGCGCGCTGCGCATGTTGTGGCGCAGCAGGTCCTTGCTGACGGGCACGTACTTATCGCCCGCCGTCGTGCCGCTGGTCTGCGCCCAGTCGCGCACGACGCCGGGCCAGCAGTGATCGGGGATCGCTCCCGTGCGCATGGGCTCGAGCCACTCGTCGCGCAGCGCGAGGTACTCGCGGACCGGGACCGCGTCGCGGTAGGCCTCGAGCATGCCATGATCGCTGGTGATCGCGTGGATGCGCTGGAAGCCGTGTCGCTTGCCGAACGCGGTGTCCTGCGCGCGCTGCAGCAGGCGACGCAGCTCGGCCCGCTGGATATCGCCGGAGTTCTGCGCCCAGTAGGCGCGATCATCGAGCAGCCTTGCGCGCCGGGACAGCGCGGCCTTCAGACCAGACCCGACCACCGAGGTCCAGGCGGCCATCGGTTACGCGACCTCCTGCCGGCCGTCGCGCGCGTCGCCCTTCGGGTCCGCCCCGACAGCGCGGGCGCCGCCGGCGTCGAGCTCGTCGAGGAACGCGCGCACATGCTTCGCGAACAACTCGGGGTGCTCGAGCATCGGGGTGTGCCCGCACTCGTCGAGCCACACAAGGCGCGTGTCGCGGATCAGCTCGTGGAACTCGTCGGCGACCATGGGGGGCGTGACGTTGTCCTGCCTGCCCCACAGCAGCAGCGTGGGCTGCGTGATCTGGTGCAGGCGCTCGCCCATGTGGTCCGCCTTGGCGCTGCGCCCGAGCTTGACGATCGCGCGCGCGCCGTGTCGCTGCGAGAGCTCTTCGTACGCCTTGTCCACGCAGTCGGGCGGGACCTTGGACCGGTCATAGAACAGATCGAAGATCTTGCGCTCGATCCACTCGCGGCTCGGGCGGTGCTGCACGTTCTTCTCGAGCGTGCGCTCGAACAGGCCCGACGAACCGGCGAGGACGAGCCCGCGGCAGATATCGGGGCGCGAGATCGCGAGGCGCTGCGCCACATGCCCGCCCAGCGAGTTGCCCACGAGGACCGCCGGCTGACCGTCCAGCACGCGGTCGAGCGTCCCGGAGATCACCGCCGTCACGCCGTCGACGCTGCAGAGACTTCCCTTGAGCTCGAGGAGGGGCGCCTCGATCATGACGCAGCGCGCCCTGTCGGCCAGGTGCGCGGTCATCGGCTTCCAGTGGTCGTTGATCCCGAGCAGCCCGTGGAGGAAGACCACGGGATCGCCCGAGCCCATCTCCTCGACCCGGACCGGGGTGGAAGGCGGGTGCGCGATGCCCAGCGAGTCGTAGAGCTCGCTGGACAGTTCCCTCGTGGTCAGACTCGTGGCTGCGATCGTCAAGCACACCGCTCCCGGGACGTCATGGGCGTCCCTCTGGCGCCCCCGGTGCTCCCTCCGCCGGGGCCGGGTCGCAAGTACGCAGATAATAACCTTCGCACCCAGAGGTTGGGGAGTCCGTCCGCCGGTTTCCGTCAGGTTTCGACCAAGACCATGGCTCAGGCCCCTCAGAGCCGCACCCGGGGGCGTCGAAAATCGGTCAGCCACGCCCTCGCGGGGCGGAGCCATTGCGCTTCGAGGGCGAGGTCGCGTCGGGCAGGCACTCGGCGACCGGCTTGGGCTCGGGCGCGATCAGCGCGATGCGCTCGCGGTCAGAGACCACCACGCCGCCCGGTCGTTCGATGGTGACGGCGAAGAGCGTGGGCTTGCGCACGGCGATCTTGGGATCGACCGGGATCAGGATCGCGCCACCCGCCGCGCCGGGCGGGACATCGAAGACGCCGCCGTCGACCGGGTGCTTCTGCTCGTCGTCGAAGATCCAGAGCTGGTATTGGAACGCGCCCGGGTCGTTGGACGCGAGGCCTTCGATCCGCATGTACCCGCACTGCTTGGTCGTGCTCCACACGATGTCGCCCCCGGCGGCGATCGCGGTGGGATCGGGGCTCTCGAGGGGAGTCCAGGACGCGAGAATCGCGTCGCCCTGCTCGGCCGCGCCCCAGTAAATGAGACGGCTGCGCAGGGTCTCGAGCCGGTCCTGGCTCGCGCCCGGCTCGGCGGCGAAGCCGGAATCGGCGCCGGGCAGCGATGTCGGGCGGCCGGGCAGCCAGGCGAACACAGCGAGCGCAAGGCACGCCGCCGCCGCCAGCCAGCCGCCCCAGATCATCCAGCCCGGACGGGTCGAGCGGGAGCCGCCGGTCATCGTCGAAGGGGTCGCGCCGGCGACGCGCAAGGACGGCGCGTCGGTCGTCGGACCCGGGCGTCGCGCGCCGGCAGACCACTTCGCCCCGGCGATCTTGAGTCGGTCCTTGAGTTGTTCGGGGATCGCGTCCTTGGGCGACGCGCCGGGCAGGGCGGTGGAGAGCGCCGCCGCCGCCAGCTCGAAGTCGCGTACGATCTCGTCCAGCTCGCCGCCGAACATCTCGCGCAGCTCGCGTTCTTCCTGCTCGTCGAAGACCCCCAGCGCGTAGGCCGCCGCCAGCTCGAGCGAGCGGTCGTCCCCCTGGAACCCGGATGCGTTGTTCTGGCGGTGCGTCACGGCGTCACCTCCTCGCGCAGAGACCCGTCGTCGAAGCCGTCGCCCGCGTTGCCCTCGCGCTGGAGCGCCTGACGGATGCGCATGAGCCCGCGGCGTGCGTGCGTCTTGACCGTGCCCAGGGGCAGGCCGGTGGCTTCGGAGATCCGCTGGTGGGAGAGGCCGAACTGAAGCGAGAGCTGGAGCACTCGCTGCTGCTCTGGGGAGAGCGCGTCGAACGCGGAGCGGGCCATCTCGGCCTCGTCGGAGAGATCGAGGCGTTCGAGGCCTTCCTCGCGATAGTCGGCGTACATCTCGGAAGGGGCAGGGGCGCTGACCTCGTCGGGCCGGCGCGAGAGCCGGCGCCGCCGATCGATGAGCCGGCGACGCGCGATCATGGCGATGAAGGTGGCTTCGGACGCGAGAGAGGGGTCGTAGCGAGCGGCGCTGCGCCAGACATCGACGAAGATGTCCTGCACCGCGTCCTCGGCGTCGGCCTGCCCCCCGCTGAGCCGACGCGCGAGCGACCAGACAAGGTTCCCGAACCGGTCAATGCAGTCTTGCACTGCCGATTCATCGCCTTGCGCGATGCGTTCGAGGGTTGTCAGCTCGCTCGAGGGTGCCAAACGGGAGGATGCCTCCATGCCGGGGAAGGGGCGCCCGGGCGCGGGTCGCGCGTCGCGTTCCGAACGCCCCTTCACAATACCCGACATGGAGACAGAAAGTGCGGTCATGGCTGGCTGGAGACGCGCATTCCAGAGGAAGCCGGTGTGAAATCAGGGGGAAGTCAGTTGGGGAGGATGACGGTGTCGATCACGTGGATCACGCCGTTGGTCGCGTTGATGTCGGTCTTCACGACCTTCGCGTTGTTGATCTTGACGCCGCCGGCCGTCGAGACCTTGACCGGCGAGCCCTGGAGCGTCTTGGCCTCGCTGAGCTTCACGACGTCCTCGCTGAAGACGCGCCCGGAGACGACGTGGTACAACAGGATGCCCTTGAGCGTCTCGCGATTCTCGGGCTTGAGGAGACTCTCGACGGTCCCGGCCGGGAGCTTCGCGAAGGCCTCGTCGGTCGGGGCGAAGACGGTGAACGGGCCTTCGCCCTCCAGGGCGGACACGAGACCGGCGGCCTCGAGGGCGGCGGCCAGGGTCTTGAAGGAGCCGGCGCCGACCGCCGTCTCGACGATGTTCTTGCCCGAGGGCAGGATGACGCTGTCGATCACGTGGATCACGCCGTTGCTGGCCATGACGTCGGTGGTGACGACCTTGGCGCCGTCGACCGTGACGCCGCCGGCGTTCGCGACGATGCTCACGCGCTGCCCGTTGACGGTCGCGGCGCCGTTGAGCCCGACGACCTGCTCGGCCTTCACTGCGCCGGGGACGACGTGGTAGGTGAGGATCGAGATCAGCTTGTCCTTGTTCTCGGGACGCAGGAGCGTCTCGACCGTGCCGGCCGGGAGCTTCGCGAAGGCGGCGTCGGTGGGCGCGAACACCGTGAAGGGGCCAGAGCCCTTGAGGGTGTCGATCAGGCCCGCGGCCTTGAGCGCCGCGGCGAGCGTGTTGAACTGGCCGGCCGCGACGGCGGTGTCGACGATGTCGGCCTTGGCGCCCCACGAGCCGGACTTGGCGCCCTGCTCGGCGGAGTAGCTGGCCGCGACCACGCGGGCCTGGCCGTCGGTGGCGCTGTCACCGCACGCCTTGGCGGTCTGCGACGACGGGCAGGTGGCGAGGGCGGCGGCGGCGAGGCCGGTAACGCCGAGGATGCCGACGAGAACGTTCGAAGTCTTCATGTCAATTTCTCCATCGCGTGACAATCGTGTTGTCGTGTGTGGGGTGCGTGCGTGGTTTTGCACGCGTCGGGCGCGACAGCGCCCTGGCTGGCATGGGTTTCGGGGGCCGTCGGCCCTCAGATTCGGCGCACGCCAGGCGAAGCGCGCGTCAAAGCATCCCGTCATCGTCCGGATTGACGCGGCGCGTCGGGTCAGGGATGCTCCTCGGATGCTGCGCGTCGACGACCTCCACAAACGCTTCGGCGGACGCCCCGCCGTCGACGGGCTCACCATCGGTGTGCGCCGGGGCGAGGTCTATGGGCTGCTGGGGCCCAACGGCGCCGGCAAGACCACGACGCTGTCGCTGATCGTCGGGCTGCTCACGCCAGACTCGGGCTCGATCACGATCGACGGCGTGGGCGCGCCGACCGACCCGCGCGTGCGCAGGCATCTCGGCCTGGCGCCGCAGTCGCTCGCGCTCTACGACGACCTGACGGCGTCGGAAAACCTCCGCCTGTTCGCGCGCCTCTACGGGCTCGACGCGTCCGCGACGCGCCGGCGCGTCGGCGAGCTGCTGGACTTCGCGCAGCTGCACGACCGCGCGGACTCGCGAGTCAAGACATACTCCGGGGGCATGAAGCGCCGGCTCAACCTCGCGCTCGCGCTGGTGCACGACCCGCCGCTGCTGCTGCTCGACGAGCCGACAGTGGGGGTGGACCCGCACTCGCGCAACGCGATCTTCGAGGCGATCCTCGCGCTGCGCGAATCGGGCAAGACCGTCGTCTACACCACGCACTACATGGAAGAGGCGCAGCGACTCTGCGACCGCGTCGGCGTGATCGACCGCGGGCGCCTCCTCGCCGAGGGGACGGTGCACGACCTGATCGAGACATACGGCGGGGCGTCGGTCGTCTCGGTCGAGCGCCCGGAGGGCGTCGAGCGCGTCCACGCCGACCGCCCCATCGAAAAGCTGCCAGAGATCCTCGCGTCGGGCAATGTCCTGGGCGTTCACATCGAGCGCGCGAACCTCGAGACCGTGTTCCTCGCGCTGACCGGCAGGAGTCTGCGAGACTGATGCGACCCCTCGTTGTGCTGGCCATCAAGGACCTCCGGCTGCTCTTCCGCGATCGCGTCGCGTTCGTGTTCACGTTCCTGTTCCCGCTGATGATCGGCGTGTTCTTCGGGTACGTGTTCTCGGGGCCTCGAGAGGGGGGCAGCGCCGAGCTTCGCGTCCTCACGGTTGATCTCGACGACACCGAGGCCTCGCGCGACTTCCTCGCGCGGTTCGACGCGCACTCGCTGGTCGCGGTCGAACGGGCCGAGACGGAGGGCGAGGCCTTCGACGCCGTGCGCGCCGGCCGGCGCCCCGCTGCGCTCGTGGTGCCCGAGGGCTTCGGCCTGGCCTCCGAGCGTCTGTTCTTCGGCGAAGCGCCGGGCGTGCGCCTCGCGGTCGACCCCTCGCGCGCCGCGGAGAGCGCGATGCTGAACGGGGTGCTGATGGAGGTCTCGTTCGCGCGGATGCAGGGCGACTTTCAGGACGCCGACGCGATGCGCCAGCGCGTGGCGCAGGCGCGCGAAGCGCTGACCGGCGCGACGGGCATCGACATGCCCACGCGACTCGCGATCGGCGCGATGCTCAACTCGATGGTCGGCCTCGCGGAGCAGATCGAGCGGTCAGCGCAGGAGCCCGAGACAGGGCCGGGCGACGCCGGCTCGTGGAGGCCCGTGGGCGTCGAGACCGTCTCCGTGCGCCGCGAGCGCCGAAACAGGCCGGCGAACCCCTTCGAGGTCACCTTCCCCCAGGCGATGATCTGGGGCCTGCTCGGGTCGTGCTACGGCTTCGCGATGTCGCTCGTGACCGAGCGCACCCACGGCACGCTCACGCGCCTGCGCATCGCGCCGGTCTCGCCGGCGCAGATCCTCGCGTCCAAGGCGCTCGCGTGCTTCCTCGCGATGCTCATCGTCACCGTCATGCTGCTCGTCGTGGGCGAGGTGTTCTTCGGGGTGCGCCCCCAGTCGCTCCCGCTGCTCGCCTGCGCGATCGTCGCCAGCGCGGTGTGCTTCTGCGGCATGATGATGCTCCTCGCTGTCCTGGGGCGCAGCGAGGCGTCCGCCGGCGGGTTCTCCTGGGCGGCGCTGCTCGTCCTCGCGATGCTGGGCGGGGGCATGATCCCGCTCTTCGTCATGCCGGGATGGATGCAGCACGCCAGCGTCATCAGCCCGGTGTCGTGGTCGATCCGGGCGCTCGAGGGCGCCATCTGGAGAGGGTTCACCCCTGCGCAGATGCTCCGACCCTGCGCGATGCTGATCGCGCTGGGCGGCGCGTGCTTCACGCTCGGCGTTGTCGGGTTCAGACGCTTCGAGATGCGCTGAGCCGCATCACTTCGTCGGCTTCAGGTCCACGACCACCGGCATGTGGTCCGCCGCGTACCCGGCGGGGGGGGGCGTCGTCCGCCAGTCCGCCTCGCGGGGCAGCAGCGGCGTCGCGAGCACGAACTGGCTGTTGTCCACGACATCGCGACGCAGCGCGCCGTTCACGAGGATGAAATCGATCGCGCGCTCGCTCGCGTGCGTCAGGGTCTTGCTCGTCCGCTCGCTCCAGTGGAACACATCGTGGAAGCCCGCCTCGCGGTAGATGCGCAGGGGCTCTTCGCTCATCTGCGCGTTGAAATCGCCGAGCACCGCGACGCGAACGCCGGGGTGGCGATCCTCGTGCTCGCGCAGGCGCCGGACGAACTCGCGGGCCTCGGCCTCGCGCCAGTAGCCGTCCCAGCGACCCGATTTGTGGTGGACCACCAGGAGCGTCATGTCGTAGGTGGGGTCGGTCGCGCCGCCGCCGAACGCCGTCGCCGGGACCTCGACCGTCGCGAAGAGCGGGGATCGACGCCCCATCAGGGGCTCGCCGGCGTTGCGGTTGGGCTGGTCGCCGTACATGGGCGGATGCACGCCGCCCAGGGGCAGGTGTGGCCACACGGTGGCGCTGGTGACCGGGAAGCGGCTGAGGATCGACTGCTCGATGCCGCGCGAGTCGCCCGAGTCCAGCGAGACCACGTAGTCGTAGCCCATGCCCTGGAGGTGCTCGTCGCGGAACCACAGCAGCGCCTCGACCGAGCCGACCTCCTGGAGCGCGAGGATGTCGGCGTCGATGGCGCGGATCGCGTTGGCGACCTCGCGCTTGTGGGCGACTGGCTTGTCGGGCATCGCGCTGCGCTGCACCCCGGGCTTCACACCCCCGGCGCGCTCGTCGAAGAGATTCTCGATGTTGTAGGCGGCCATCCGGATCGCGCCCGGCGTGCGAGCGTTCGCCTCGACCTGCCCGACCCGCTTGACGCCCTGCGCGGGCTGGGCGGGCTCGACGGCGCGCGTCGTCGCCGGCTGCGCGAACGCGCACCCGGCCATCAGCAGCAGCGCCGACAGCGGCGCGAATCTCGTGCACGAACGGTTGGCGAGGGTGTTCATCGGTCGGTCTCTTTCGCGTCGTGGGGGAGGGTCACATCGACAAAGACGGGGAAATGGTCGCTGGGGAAGAGGCCCAGCCACCAGGGCGCGCCGGCGCGCGACGAGACATCGTTGGCCGCCAGAGCCGCCGCGTCCGGGTGCTCTTCTCGCACGACGCCGGCGCCGTGAACCGCCAGCGTGCGAGAGGGGATGGCGTGGTCGGCGCGCAGCCCGAAAAACGCAGTGTCGGTTGGCGAAACCTCGCGCCGCAACGCCGAGCCGTCCGGGCGACGCGTGATCGTCGCGCGCGGCCCGTCGTTCCGCGGCGAGGCGTCGTGCGCGCGCTCGTGCGCGAGCAGCGATCGGATCGCGTCGCGCCGACCGTCGCCCTTCTCGGGATCGGCGTTCAGGTCTCCCAGCACGACGAAGTGGGCGTCGGGCGCCAGCCCGCCGCGCACGCCGGCGTCGTCGACGATGGACGACGCGCGGTCGTCGTCGCTGAGGTAGTCGACCCAGAACCGGATCTCGTCGTGGTTTCGACGCCCGTTGCGGTCTTCGGGGCCGTCGAACACGGGCGGGGTGGGGTGGCTCGCGAGGATGTGGATCACCCCGCCGCGCGCGAGCCGAACCGGGATATCCCAGTGCGACTTGCTCGAGAGGCGCAGCTCGCGCAGTTCCTCCTCGGAATACCACGCGCCGCGATCCTCGTCGGCGCTGACCTCCATCGGGGGCAGCAGCGCGCCGGGCATGTCGTTCCACAGAAAGCGCCGGAAGGTGCGCGCGCCCTCGCGGTCGATCTCGCCGGCGCCGGTACGGACGAGCAGGGCCATTCCGTACTGCCCGGGGAACTCGCCGTAGCCGAAGCAGTCCTCGGCGTAGAGCCGGTCCCCGGGCTCGGGGCTGATGACGCCGTCGTTGTTGAGGTCGAGCCCGCTGTGGAAGCCGGTGTTGACCGGCGCGTCGAAGGTCTCGAATCGCAGCGGCGCGACCCCGGCGATGATCTCGGTCGCGACGAGGGAGGCGAAGGCGCGTGCGAGGGTGTCGCGCCCGGACACCCAGGCGTCTTCGTCGAACGCGATCTCCGTCAGGTGCACGATGTCGGGGCGCATCGACTGCAGCACGACCGCCAGGCGCTTGGCCCGCGCCGAGGGCTCGGGCGACAGGTCCTCGGCGCGCAGGTCCCACAGGTTGAAGGTCGCGACGCGCAGCACGCCGTCGCGGCCGTCGCCGGCGAGAGCGACTGCGCTGAGGAACGCCGCGAGCAGCGCGGTCCGCATCACCTCGCGCACTCGGTCCCGAAGTTGGAGAGGACCTCGTTGAGATCGGCGAAGCTGACGACGCCGTCGCCGTTGAGGTCGCCGGGCAGGCCCGCGCCGGTCTGCCCGAAGCCCGAGAGCACGGTGTTGAGGTCGGAGAAGTTGACGAGGTTGTCGCCGTTGGTGTCGCCGGGGCAGCTGATCTCGGGGGTCGCGGCGAGGAGGACGTCGAAGACGACAGGGCGGTGGTCGGACGCGAAGGAGGTGGCGTTGTTCACGCCGTTGGAGAGCGCGCCGTTGTCGTGCTGGGAGTAGTAAACGAAGCCCATCGAGTTGATCTCGTCCTGGTCGAGCACGCCGTCGTTGTTCGCGTCGAAGCGGAAGGCGAGCTCGGTGTCGAGACAGATGTAGTCGAGGCGCGAGTTGCTGCCCGGGAAGGTGACGGTCTGGGGCGAGCCGCCCACGAGCCGGCCCGCGAGGGTCTCGACCGGCAGGTTGAGCACGCCTGTGGGCTCGAGGTTGATGACGTTGGTGAAGAGCCCGTTGAGGGTGCCGTCGAAGTTGTTGTTGGAGTTGAGGTCGCCCAGGACGATCTGGTTGCCGCAGGGCGTCTCGCGGAAGAAGTCGTCGTCGAGGTCGAGCCCCTGCACGCGGTCGCGCCAGACTTCGATGCCGGTCTCGGTCGCGTTGGCGCGGCGCTGGTTCTGGCTGGCGGTGTCGCCGAAGGCCTTGTAGTGCACGTTGTAGAGGGTGAGGGTGCGGTCGGCGCCGGGGATCTCGAGCGTGACGCGGAACATGGGGCGAGGGCCGCCGATGCCGTAGTCGTCGGTGTCGAGCACGACGTATTCGGGGCGGAGGAAGTACGCCTGGAAATTGCCCCCGGCGTCGACGACGTTGCTCCGGATCATCTGGTAGCCGGGGAGGTACGCGTCGCGGTACGCGAGCAGATTGGCGGTGGAGCGGCACTCCTGCAGCGCGACGATGTCGGGGTTGAGCCCGCTGTTGGGGCCTGCGCCGTCGAGGTCGTTGGTCGTGAGAAACAGCCCGGTCTGCTGGTGCGCGAAGTCCGATGGCGCGCCGAGGCCCTCTCGGACATTGAGCGTGACGATGCGCACGCCGAGGAAATCGCCCGCGAGCGCGAGAGAGTGGGCGGCGAGCGAGCAGGCCGCGAGGAGCAGGAATCGTCCGAGCGTGAACATCGTCTCTCTCCGTCGTGCGCGCGAGGCGCGGTTTTTCAGAAAGCATCGGGCGGGGGCCTTCGCCCCCGCCCGCGTGGGATCATGGTGTGCCGCGTTTCCGCTGGCGATTCAGGCGTTCGATCCGCTCAGGGGCAGGACTGACCGAACGCGGAGAGGACCGCGTTGAGGTCGGCGAAGTTGATGACGCCGTCGCCGTTGGTGTCGAGGCAGACGATCGCGCTGCCGGTCGCGCCGAAGTTGCTGAGCACGGCATTGAGGTCGGAGAAGTTGACGACGCCGTCGCCGTTGGCGTCGCCCGGGCATGAGCGGGTGAAGTCGCCGAGCGTGACGACCGCGATGCCGCGGACGGAGACATCGTTGGGCTGGCCGGGGTTGAGCGAGCCGCCGCGGTCGATCAGGCCGTCGTTGTCACGGTCGGCGCCGCCCTCGTCGGAGTTGTTGCGGAAGGTGACGACCAGGTGCCCGCCCACATCGGAGAACGCGGCGCCGTTGAAGCCGTCGGACGCCTGATCGACGGGGAAAACGCCCAGCTGCAGCGAGGGACCGGCGAGAGCCGTGAGGATGTCGCCGTTCTGGCCGCCCTTGAGGACGGTGTGGAGCGACTGGGTGCAGGGCTCCCAGACGAAGACGGAGTTGGTGGAGTTCTGGAGGCGGACCAGGCCGCCGCCGAGGTCCTGCTCGAACTTCTCGGTGACGCCGACGAACGCGACGCGCCCGGCCTCGTCGATCGCGACGCCGGAGATCGGGGTCAGGAAGATGGGGGTCTGGTTGGGGGCGGTCCCGGTGACGGACTGGAGCTCGTCGACGATGCCGTTCTGGCCGGTGCTGGCGATGACGGTGGGGGCGGAGTAGCCGGTGATGCGATCGCCGGCGGTGGAGAAGACGGGGTTGAAGAGCAGCACGTCGAAGACGCGCGGCGCGACGCCGCGGTTCTCGCGAAGGGCGACGACCTGGCCCTTGGAGTTCATGTCGAACTGGCGGGTGACGAAGGGCCCGGTGCCGCCGCCGGTGGCCTGGTGGTCGACGAAACGGAAGTCGGGGTCGGTGAAGTCGAGCGAGCCGTTGTTGTCGGCCTCGATGAAGGCGAAGCCGTCGGAGAAGTTGCCGGGGGTGACCTCGTCGACGATGAAGTAGACGGGTCGGGCGGCGCCGCTGCTGTAGGGCGCGCCGGAGGCGGAGGGGCTGAAGCCGACGCCGAAGATGGTGTAGAGGGCCTGGCTGCCGTTGGGCAGGTTGACGACCTGCATGCCGGGCTGGGTCTGGCGGGCCTCGGTCACGGCCGGGGCGGGGCCGGGCAGCGTGGGGAGAACGACGGCGCTCTGGAGCCACGACGCGAGTGGCGCCGCGGGGTTGTTGTCGAGGCCTGCGTAGACATTCACGCCATCGGGGATGGCCCCGGTCGCGGCGCTGAAGCCGGCGACGCCGGTGAAGAGCGTGCCGTTGAAGCGGGCGGCGCCGGGGGTGCCGAGCTGCGCCGTGCCGCCGGGGGTGTTGTCGATGCCGGGGGCGAAGCGATCAAAGACGCGGTTGGGGCTGTTGTTGGTGATCGAGGCGCCGGGCGTGGTCTGGGGCCAGGTGAGGGAGCGGACCTCGAGGTTGTTCTGCGAGCCGGCGGTGCTGAAGTTCGCGCGATAGACGAGCGTGCCGTCGGCGAGCAGCGTGCCGATGGAGTTGCTGGCGCCGGTGGGTCCCTCGGAGAGGAACACGTCGTTGGAGCCCGAGCCGGGGTTGCTGGCGTCGGTCCAGCCGAAGGCGCCCACGACGCGCACCGGGGGCGAGGTCGCGGCGCTCGAGAAGGTCGTCCACGCGCCGAAGGGGAAGCCCCCGATGTCCTGGACTGCGGGGCTGTTGAACTGCCCGTCGTCCTCGTCGAGGATCACGGGGACATAGACGACCATGCTCTGGAACGAGCCGCCCGAGCCGCCGGCGAGGGCGCTCACGCGCGCGACCTGGTAGCGACCGGCCTGGCCGGTGGGGTCGTAATCAACGGCGAACGCGGTCCCGGCGGCCGCGACGATGGCGCCCGTCGCGATCGCGACATTCAGAAGCTTGCGGTTCATGCTCTCTCACCTCTCGTGAATGGTGTCCAACCAGTCCGAATCTCGGCGTCGCTCCGCACGGCGCCGGGAGTTGCTGCGAAGCCCGGAAGGGTTTCAGTTGATCTGCTGACCGGCTTGATAGAACTTGAGCGCGTCGGGGTGCGACTGGCGCCCGGTGAAGGTCGAGCCGCTGGGGAACCAGCGGTCGGGGTTGCGCGACTCTTCCTCGCTGATGCGATCGACGTGCCCGTCGAAGTAGGCGACGTTGATCTTGTTGCCGTGGCGGTAGGAGAGGCGTCGCCCGATCACATACTCGCGGCTGCCGCTGAAGGTGGGGGTGGAGTGGGTGAAGGCGCCGTAGAAGCGCGTGGAGATGGACGCGTCGATGTCGGTGGTGCCGGTGTCTTCGAGGTAGCGGAACCCGTCGGCGAACGCGGACTTGAGTGCCGGGTTGCCGACGGAGTTGAGGTTCGGTCGGTAGCTGCGGATCACCGTGACCGGGTCGGGGAAGAGCGCGCCGTATTCAGAGATCGTCTCGTTGGGGAACGATCCGGTGACGCGGGTCGGGCCGCCGGTGGTCTGGAAGTAGGCGGACATCAGGTAGGAAGGGCCGAACACGCGCTGGTTGCTGCGCAGGATCCAGTCTTCCATCTCCTGCGTGCCCTCACCGCCGCCGCCGAAGATCTTGGTCTGGGCGTTGTTCTCGGGGCAGCGGTAGCGCTCGAGCATGTAGAGGAACCGCTGGTTGCGGTTGTAGGGGAGGTCTTCGCCCTTGAGCGACGCGCTCATCCAGTCCCAGTTCTGGACGGGCGCGGAGTTCTGCTCGTTGAGGTAACGCACAACATTGGGCTGGCGGGTGGCCTCAACCCAAGTTGTGTTGACGCCCGGGATGTTCTGGTTGTTGTCGCTGCTCCAGAGCAGGAGGCCCTGGGCGAGCCCGCGCTGGGTCGCGCCGCAGACCGTGCCGCGGGCTTCCTTGAGGGCCTGTCCGAGCGTGGGCAGGAGGATGCCGATCAGCAGCGCGATGATGGAGACGACGACGAGGAGCTCGATGAGCGTGAAGGCGCGTCTGGCGACGGCGGGAGCGCGATCAGTTCGTGCGTTCGTGTGCATGGGTGTGAGCCATCCGGAGGGGAAGCGGTCGGAATCATGGACAAACGCGGGACCTGGCCGGCATCAGGGGGCCGAGGGGCTCGCGAACGAGTTCAGATCGATCTTCAATCGTGCGTCTTTGCCGAAGCGTTCGACAAGGAGGTCCTGGTAGCGCGGGTTGATCACCCATCGCCCGTCTTCGTTGACGATCGGGTAGAGGGCGCGCTCACCGGCGTCGTTGACGCCCGGGATCACGCGCAGCTTCTCGTCGTTCACGGGGAGGTTCATGACCTCCCCGGTCGTGACATCAACCACCGGCATGCGGCTGGCGAGCGGGCTTCTCTCGCCGGACGCGACGTACCAGACGACGCCGCCCAGCCCCAGGAGCAGGCCGGCGACAATCACAGCGATCTTGGCTTGCTTGGGCATCGTGCAATAACCGTCAGGGGCGCTCCGGACAACCGGGGCTCGATCTCGTACCCTCTCGTCCCCTGCATCCCTGTCGCGAACGGTTCGCGACGAAGCGGTGGAGAGGACGAGCGTTCGTGCATCACGGACGAGGCAGGGAGGAGCCCGTGCACCGCCGTCCCTTCGGGAGCGTGAGACGATAGATTGATCGCGCGATCGCGAATGTTCAAGTACCGTGAAGTCGACCGCCTGATGACCGACGCCGTCCGTGGCGCGGGCGAAGATGTGCCCGCTTCAAGTCAACCATGCGACCATCGAGGATAGCCCAGTACTGCCTGCTTGTTGCGCTGCTCGCGGCGCTTGGCGTCGCATTGCTCGTGCCGGTCTGGCTCACGGTTCGCGGCGGGTTCGTGGCCGACCCCACAACCGGGGAAGGGTTCACCCTTCGCCACATCGCGCTCGTGTTCCGGGACCCGATCCTGCGCACCGGGCTGGTCAACGCGCTGCTCATCGCGGTCGTCTCGACGACCCTGAGCGTCGCGATCGGCGCGCCGCTCGCGTTGCTCTCGGTGCGTTATCGTTTCCCGCTGCGCGGCTTATGGAACGCGGCGATCCTTGCGCCGCTGATCCTCCCGCCCTTCGTCGGCGCGATCGGGCTGAAGGCGATCCTCGGTCGCTACGGGGCGGTGAACACGCTGCTGGGCACGGAGTGGGATGTGCTGGGCGCCGCGCCGTTCTGGGGCGTGGTCGTCGCGATCGCGCTGCACCTCTACCCGATCATCTACCTGAACGTCAGCGCCACGCTCGCGAACATCGATCCGGCGCTCGACGAGGCGGCCAGCATCGCCGGAGCGCCCTTCCGAACCCGCGTCGTGCGAATCCTGCTGCCCCTCGTGCGGCCCGGGCTCTTCGCGGGCGGCGCGATCGTGTTCATCTGGTCGTTCACCGAGCTGGGCACGCCCCTGATCTTCGACTACTACCAGGTCACGAGCGTGCAGATCTTCCGAGGGATCAAGGAGATCAACGCGTCGGCCCAGCCCTACGCGCTCACCGCCGTCATGCTGCTGCTGTCCGTCGCGTTCTACGCCGTGGGCAAGGTGTCGCTGGGCAAGAGCGGGCACGCCACCAGCGGGCGCGCCGCGCGCGCCGCCGAGGACAAGCGCCTGTCGCCCCTGGGCGGTCTGCTCGCGACCGGGGCGTTCGCGGCGGTCACCTTCCTCGCGCTCCTGCCGCACCTGGGCGTGATCCTCGTCGCCTTCTCGCGCCCGGGGTCGTGGTATCGCACGGTTCTCCCGAAAGAGTTCACGCTGGACAACTTCGTGAACGCGTTCGGGCACCAACTCGCGTTCGGCTCGATGGCGAACAGCTTCAAGCTCTCGCTGGCGGCGGCGTTCATCGACATCGTGCTGGGCGTTTTCATCGGGTACCTGCTGGTGCGCACGAAGATCCGAGGGCGCGCCGTGCTCGACTACCTCGTGATGGCGCCCCTCGCGGTGCCCGGGCTCGTGCTCGCGTTCGGGTACGTCGCGATGTCGCTGAACTGGCCCTTCCGCCCGGGCGACCCGCTGGGATTCCTGAACATCAGCATCGTGGGCGAAGACCCCAACCCGTTCCCGCTGCTCATCCTGGCGTACGCCGTGCGCCGGCTCCCGTACGTCGTGCGCGCCGCGGCGAGCGGGCTGGAGCAGATCCACATCGAACTCGAAGAGGCGGCGAAGATCTTCAACGCCGGGCTGGTGCGCACCTTCCGGAAGATCATCATCCCGCTGATCACCGCGAACCTGATCGCCGGCGGCCTGCTCGCGTTCTCCTTCGCGATGCTCGAGGTGTCGGACTCCCTGATCCTCGCGCAGCAGGAGCGCCACTACCCGCTCACCAAAGCGATCTACACCTTCTCGTTCCGCCTCGGCGACGGGCTGAACATCGCGTCGGCGCTGGGCGTGTGGGGCATGGCCCTGCTCGGCGCGACGCTGGTGGGCGCGTCGGTGCTCATGGGCAAGCGCCTGGGCGCTGTGTTCAGGGCCTAAAGAAGGCACGGGGCACGGGGCACGAGGGGGGAGGGAGCAGGAAGCACGAGAGGGTGGCGTGGTACGGCGCAGCCGTGCCACGGGAGATGACAAATGCGCTCGGGGGAAAGGGGGCGGAGTCAGAGCGTGGTCGGTACCCTGCACGCGTGGCGCAGACACGCACGAGAGAGCAGTTCGTCGTCCTGTGCGCGCCCGGCGCGTACAAGGAGTGCATGAGCGCGCCCCAGGCCGCCGCGGCCATGGCGCGCGGGGCGCGACGCGCCGGGGCCGTCACGCACGAGCACCCCATGTCCGACGGCGGCGCGGACTTCGTCGAATCCATGCTCGCCGGTCGCGGCACAATGCTCGATGCGCGGGTCCGCGGCCCGCTGGGCGATGCGATCCACGCGAGGTTCGGGCTCCTCGAGCGGCGCGCGTTCCTGCAGCTGTCTTCGGCGGCCGGCATGCGCCTCGTACCGCGCGATCGGCGCGACCCGACGCGCACGACGACCTTCGGCGTGGGGGAGCTCATCCTCGCGGCGATCGGGCACGGCGCGAGCGACATCACCATCGGCGTCGGCAACTCCGCGACGGTCGACGGGGGCGCCGGCGCCCTGGCCGCGCTGGGCGTGCGGTTCTTCGACGAGCGCGACGATCCCATCGAGCGCCCCACCGGGGGCGACCTCGGACGAATCGTGCGTGTGGACCCCTCCGGGATCGACGCGCGCGTCGCGCGCGCGACGCTCACCGTCGCGTGCGATGTCGACAACCCGCTGCTCGGCCCCGACGGCGCCGCGACGACTTTCGGGCCGCAGAAGGGCGCGACGCCCGCGCAGGTCGCGCTGCTCGAGCGAGGGCTGGCGAACCTCGCCGCGCGCCTGCGCGATGCAGGATTTGATCCGCGCCCCGACGAGCCGCACACCGGCGCCGCCGGAGGGTTCGGCTTCGGGCTGAGAACGGCGATCGGGGCGGCGCTCACGCCGGCGATGGGACTGATGCTCGCCTCGTGCCCGTTCGATCGGGAGCCAGCGATCGACCTCGTCCTGACCGGCGAGGGTCGGATCGACGCGCAGACCGTCCGCGGCAAGCTCCCGATCAGCGTCGCGAAGGCGGCCCGTGCCGCGGACATCCCCACCGTCGCGCTCGTCGGGGCGATCGGCGACGGCGCGGATCTGTGCCTCGACCCCGAGCACGCCATCCGATCCGGGGGCGGCGGGGCGACCGTGGGCGGGCTGGCGGACTACGCGGTGATCACACCCCCCGGCATGGATCTGGACGAGGCGCTCCGCAGGGGGCCGGAACTGCTCGAAGCGACGACCGAGCGCGTGGTGGGGGAGTGGATCGCGCGTCGCGTGGAGTGAACCGCGCGGCCGAAGACCCTCCCCCCGCCCCCTCCCGCGAGCGGGAGGGGGAGATCTGCGCCCCTCGCGCCTGTGCCGCTAGAATCGCCCCCTATGCCCATCCGCGACGAAGACATCGTGCGCCTCTCGACTCCGAAGATGACCCGCGCCGAGGCGGTCTACATCCCCGAGATTGTGAAGGGGTTCGGCGTGACCATGCGCCACTTCTTCACCTCGTTCGGCCAGGGGCGCACCTCGCGCACGTTGCAGTACCCCGAGCAGCGCCGCGAGGACCTGCCCGTCGAGAAGGGCGGCATCAACGTCTCCAACTTCCGCGGCTTCCACCGGCTCAACCGCGACGAGTCGGGGCGCGTCAAGTGCGTCGCGTGCATGATGTGCCCGACGATCTGCCCCGCCAACTGCATCCACATCGAGGCCGCCGAATCTCCCTGGGACGACCGCGAGAAGTACCCGGCGAAGTTCGAGATCGACGAGCTCCGCTGCATCTTCTGCGGCATGTGCGAAGAGGCGTGCCCCGTCGACGCGATCGAACTCACCCCGGTCTACGACATCGTCGGGCTGACGCGTCAGGAACTGATCTTCGACAAGGAGAAGTTGCTGACGATGTACGACGTGACGATCGACCGCAAGCCGATGTGACCCTGACAAAGGCCTTTCGGCGATGACTTAGCCCACCTTAGAGGTGGGTTTTTCTTGTGCGGGACGCGCCATGGGTTACGGGCTCGATCCCCGCGCTCGGCGTCGCGGCGCTGCTGGGGCGGGCGCAGCGGCCTTGCCCAGAGAAACAGCTCTTCCAAGTCCGGTGTCGCGCGGTGTAAAGATCGCGTCCGAGCCATTTTCCCGAGGGCTTTTTTCGTTCGGACGCCGCACTTTGCAGTATGCTCGGCGTGCCGCACCGGTCTTGGAGGGCCGGTCCGAACTCGAGGGAGAACCGTTATGCGCTTGATTCTGTGCTCTGCGTCCGTTGTGCTCGCCTCGTCCGCGTTCGCGGGCGTGCCGAACGATCTTCTGTACATGCAGGCGCCAACGACCGGAGCGGCGTTCATCTCGTCCACCGGGCCGGGCGGGGACTTCACCTTCGATGATCGTCGGCGCGCCGACAACATCGCGCCCGAGTTCGGGGGACTGCCCCTGCCCGCGCGGGTGTATCGCATCGACTGGTGGGGCGGCGACGAGAGCGGCGAGCCGTCGGTCCCGCTGAGCAACATCGCGAGTTTCAACATCCGCGCGTACGACTCGAGCGGCGCGGGCGGCGCGCCGGGCAGCATCCTGTTCGATCGCACGGTGGACATCTCGGCGACGAACCCGACGCCCACCGGGAGCACGGTCGGCCTCCTGGGCGCTCCCGCGTTCTCCTTCAGCTATGTCTCCGACGACGGGCCTCTGTTCCTCGCGAACGCCTCGTGGATCTCGATCGCGGCGAACTACAACTCGCCCCCGGGGTTCACCGCCGAGTCGTTCCAGTGGGCGGGCTCGCTCATGGGCGACGACCTCATCGCGCAGGACACCTTCAACGGGATGGGCTTCCAACTCTCGACGCTCTCGCGCCGCAACGCGGCGTACGCGCTGTACGGCGCGATCCCCACGCCGGGCGCCGCGGCGCTGCTGGGCGTGGCGGGCGTGATGGGGTCGCGCAGGAGGCGCTGAGTCTGAGTTTGGTGAGTCCGGTACTTCCTGGTGCCCCGGGTCATCCTTGGTGCCCCGGGGCATCTGCGCAGCAGTGACCCGGGCCTCGTCACCATACGCCCCTCGGTTGATGCTCCAGATCGTTCTTGATACTCTGTCTGAATGTCTCTTGGCGGACGCGGTTCGGGGCGTCGCTACGACCTCGCGGGTCACGCGCGGTTTCTGACTTTCTCCTGCAACGATCGAGCATCGCTCTTCTCTGACTCGCAGACGTATGCGAGGTTTGTGCAGCATCTCGAGTATCAGCGCGATCGGCAGGGAATCATGATCTTCGCATGGGTTGTGATGCCAGAGCATGTTCACCTTCTGGTGATGCCGCCTTCGTGGGAGGTGGCGCGCTTCTTTGTGGAACAGCTCAAGTCAGGATTCGCGAAGAGGATTCTGCGGGAATGGCGTGCGTCCGCCCATCCTCTCATGGCGTCCTGCGGCACCGCCGCAGGGGCCGCTGCGTTCTGGCAGCCGGGCGGGGGATATGACCGTCTGGTTCGTGACGACGAGGAGTTGCGAGAGAAGATCGAGTACACGCACCACAACCCGGTGAAACGAGGGCTTGTCCAGCGCGCGGAAGACTGGGAATGGTCGTCCGCGAGGTGGTACGCGGGTGATCGCGCGGGGGGTGTGACGGTTGATCGTGTGCCTTGGTGATGGGGCAAAGAACCCGGGTCACTGCTTCGCAGATGCCCCGGGGCACCGGATCAAATCTCTCGTATCTCGCTGACAAACCTTTCCGCCGCCTCGCGGACGCTCTTCGTCCAGTCCATTGCGCCCTTCTCGAACGCGAAGATCACCGAGCGGCTCGCGGTGATGAGCGCGCCGCGCCGGTCCGCGTGGAAGAGTTCACGCACGGTCTCGATCGTCCCGCCCTGGGCGCCGAAGCCGGGAACGAGGAAGATCTGTTTGGGCATCGCGGCGCGCATCAGGGCGGCGTCGGCGGGCTTGGTCGCCGCGACGACGGCGCCGACGCTCGAATACCCGCGCGCACCCACGCTGGATTCCCCGAGTGAAGCGACCATCGCGCCCACGCGCTGCGCGAGCGTCTCTCCGGTTTCCAGACGCAGGCTCTGCATTGCGTCGCTGCCGGGGTTGCTCGTGCGCACGAGGACGAAAAGACCCTTGCCGGCGAACTCGGGCGACGCGCCGGGCAGCATCGGCTCGAGCGTGTCCATGCCGAGATAGGGGCTGACGGTCAGCGCGTCGGCGCCGAACCTCGCGTACGCGGCGTGCGCGTAGTGGCGCGCCGAGACGCCGATATCGCCCCGCTTCGCGTCGAGCACGACTAGAAGCCCGGCGCTGGCCGCATGTGCGCAGACGCGCTCCATCGACGCGAACCCGGGTGCGCCGAATCGTTCGTAGCACGCGCTCTGCACCTTGATCGCCGGGACGGACCCGGCCACCGCGTCGATCACGCCCAGCGAAAACGACTCGATCGCGCTTGCGCACGATTCGGCGCTCTGCCCCTTGGGCGTGAGCGACGAGGGGAGACTCTCCACAACGGGGTCGAGCCCGACGCACGCGGGCGCGTCGAGGCGGTCCATCGCGTCGGTGAGCCGGTCGGCGAAGTTGGCGTTGCTGGTCGCGTTCATCGGGCCAAGGGTATCACGCCGGGCGTCCGCGGCCCTGCTCGTTGGCGAGGAGCCGGTACGTCTCGCCGCGGACGCGCAGGTGCAGCATCGCGAGGGCCGCCCGCACGGCGCGGATGCGCACGCCCGCGCGGTCGCCCGGGAAGTTGAACAGTCGCGCGTCGGAGCCGATGGCCTCGCGCGTGCGAAAGGCGTGGGCGATCCAGACGGTCCCGACCGGCTTGTCGGGCGCGTCGCCGGAGGGCCCCGCCACGCCGCTGATCGCCAGCGCGTGGTTCGCGCGCTGCCCGGTCGCGGCGACGAGCGCGCCCTCGGCCATCGCGCGCACGGTCTGCTCACTGACGGCGCCGTAGTGCTCGATCGCGTGGGCCGGAACGCCGACTTCGGCGGTCTTCATCGCGTTGGAATAGGTGATCCACCCGCCCAGCACGACATCGGAGGAGCCGGGGACCTCGGTCAGGGTCGCGCCGAGCAGGCCCCCGGTGCAGCTCTCGACGACGACGAGCGTCTCGTTGCGTTCACGAAGCGCGCGCAGGGCGGCGGCCGGGGCGGACTCGTCGTCCTCGCCCATGCACAGCGCGCCGAACGCGCCGCGGATCTGGGACGCTGCCCACTCGAGCTTCGGGTGCGCCTCGCGCGCGTCCCCTCGCGCGCGGATGCGGAAGGTCAGCTCGCCGGCGCTCGCGGTGACGCCCACGACGGGGTCGTTCGCGCGCGCGAGCAGGTCGCCCTCCGGGCAGGCCTTGAGGGTCGCCGCCGCGTCGCTCTCGGCCAGGCCCAGCACGCGGACGAGCTTGACGTGGAGCGGGTCGCGCGTGCGCAGCGAGAGCGCTGGCACGACGAGGCGCTCGACCATGGGCTGCATCTCGCGGGGCGGGCCGGGGACGCAGAAGACATCGCATCCGCCGGCGTGGCCCTCGCGATCGATCCGCCCGTGCAGGCCGGGCGCCGTGCCCACGAGGTTGCGCAGGCAGCGCGCGCGCGTGGGGCGCATCGCCTGGACCTTGTTGATCTCAGAGATGGCGCGCCCGCGCTGCGCGAAGAACGCGGCGATGTGCGCCAGCTCGTCGTCGTCGCGGATCAGCGCGTCGTCCATCGCCAGCGAGAGCGCGTCGCGCGTCAGGTCGTCGGCAGTGGGGCCGAGCCCGCCCGTGACGAGGAGCAGCGGGACGCGCTGCGCCAGCCGGCGCATCGTCGAGGCGATCAGGTCGAGGTCGTCGCCCACCGTCACGTGCTCGACCGGGACCGAGCCCAGCGTCGCCAGGCGCTCGGCGAGCCACATGCTGTTGGTGTCGAGCTTCTCGCCCAGGGAGAGCTCGTCGCCGACGGCGAGGATCGCGCAGGTGTCGTGGGTGGTCATCCGGGATCAGCGTAGGGCCGATCGGGGCGGGTCAGACGCGCGCCTTCTGGAGCCGCTGGGTCTGCTCGGGCGTCGCGTGCAGGGTTCCCTGCTGATCGGCTTCGTCGTAGGCCTCGTGCTCGTCGGCGCCCGGGCGGAGCACATCGAGCCCGGCCAGTTCGCCGGCGGTCCGCAGCGCCACGGTGTTGACGACGCCCGACTTGCCGAAGGGCATGCCGGCGAGGAGGACCATGCGCTGGCCCGGCTGCGTCCAGCCCTTCTCGAGGGCCATGCGATCGACCATCGCCGCGAATTCGGTGCGGTGCGCCGGCAGCGTGAGACACATGACGGGGATCACGCCTCGCAGAAGCGCCATGCGCCGGACCGCGGCCTCGTCGGACGAGTACGCGGCGATCAGCACCCGGAACTTGTTCTGCGCGAGCGAGCGGGCCATCTCGCCGGTCTGCGACCAGACCGCGACCATCGCGGCGTTGGTGTCGTTGGCCATGTGCCAGGCGCCGTGCGCGAGCGCCGCCTCGGCGTCGTAGATCGCGCGCAGACGCGCCGGGGGGGCGGCCATCTGGGGACCGTGGTGGATCTCTTCCTCGGCGGCCAGCGCGATGCGGCGCATCGTCTCGACGACCAGCGCCGGGTGCTTGCCGACGGCGGTCTCGCCCGAGAGCATCACCGCGCCGGCGCCGTCGAAGATCGCGTTGGCGACATCGCTCGCCTCGGCGCGCGTGGGGGTGGCCTTGTCGATCATCGATTCGAGCATCTGCGTCGCGACGACGCAGGGCTTGCCGTGCTCGCGCGCCATCGCGATCAGACGCTTCTGCACCACCGGCACCTGCGCGAGGTCGAGCTCGACGCCCAGGTCGCCGCGCGCGACCATGATCCCGTCGGCGACGCTGAGGATCTCGTCGATGGACTCGACCGCCTGGGGCTTCTCGATCTTGGCGATGACGGGAATGGGCTGGTTCGCGACGGCGCTGTCGCCGCCGGCGGGCTTGGCGATGCGGGCGGCGGCGGTGCGCAGCAGCATCTTCAGCTGCGCGACGTCGTCGGCGCTGCGCACGAACGACAGCGCGAGGAAGTCCAGCCCCTGCGCGACCGCCCACTCGACGCACTCGCGGTCACGCGCCGTGATCGCCGGGGCCGAGATGTCGCTGTCGGGCAGGTTCACGCCCATGCCCCGCTTGATGGTCCCGCCCACGGTGACGCGGCAGCGCAGCACGCCGCTGCGACGGTCGACGGCCAGCATGCGGATCTGCCCGTCGCCCAGCAGGACCCGCTGCCCGGGCGCGACCTCGCGCGTCAGGGGGGCGTAGGAACAGCTGATGACCGGGACATCGGCCTCGACCGGGCCGGGGGCCGGCGTCGGGGGCGAGCCGGGAGGCGCCGGGGCGACCGGGGTGCGAAAGACGACGTCCTGCCCGGACTGGACCTCGATGATCTCGCCCTCGACGGACGAGACGCGGATCTTGGGGCCCCCGAGGTCGCCAAGCACCGCGACGGGCTGCCCGAGCTTCGCGCTGGCGCCGCGGGCCAGGTCGAGGCGGCGCTTGTGCTCGTCCAGCGTGCCGTGCGAGAAGTTCAGACGCACCACGCTCACGCCCGACGCGATCAGACGCTCGAGAACCCCCGGCTCGTCGGTGGCGGGGCCGAGCGTCGCGATGATCTTCGTGAGCGAGGGGCGATCGAAAAGAGCGGCGGCGGACAGGTCCTTCATCTGATGCAATCCTACGGCCTCTCTTTATCGGCATTTGCGCCGTTGCGCATTGGACTGATGAAAAACACTTCGCCCGGCAGCGCCGCCGGGTTTCGGGTATCTTTCGGCCATGCATTCCCAGAGCAAGGCCAGTGAGGGGCGAGGACGCCCGGTCGCCGTCGTCACGGGCGCCGGGTCGGGCATCGGGCTGGCGACGGCCCTCGGGCTGGCTTCGGAGGGATTCGACCTGGCGCTGGTGGGGCGCAGGATCGGCCCGCTCCAGGAATGCGCCGCGACGATCGCGTCGGCCTTCCCCGACGCCGCGGCCGTGGTCAGGGCTTCGGATGTGGGCGACCCAGACGCCGCCGCCCCCCTGATCGGCGAGGTCTCCGCCCGGTTCGGCCGGCTCGATGCGCTCATCAACAACGCCGGGCACGCGCCGCTGCTGCCCATCGCGGACACCACCCCGGGCGTCCTGCGCGACGCGTTCGCGATCAACGCCATCGGCCCCGGCGCGCTGATCGCGGCGGCGTGGCCCCGCTTCGTCGAGAACGGCCGGGGCGTGATCGTGAATGTTTCGACTATGGGCACGCTCGACCCCTTCCCGGGCTTCTTCGCGTACGCGGCGGCCAAGGCGTCGGTGAACCTCTTCGCCCGTTCGATCGCCAAGGAGGGCGCCGCCCACAACATCCGGGGCTTCGCCGTCGCCCCGGGCGCCGTCGAAACCCCCATGCTGCGCGGGCTCTTCGGGACCGACATTCTCCCGATCGAGAAGTGCCTGCGCGCCGAAGACGTCGCGCGCGTGATCGTCGAATGCGTGCTCGGCAAACGCGACGCCGAGAACGGCGCCACGATCTTCCTGCCCAGCCCGGGGTGAGCCCGAACAATCCACGCCGCAAGGCGTTTCATACCGGGATCACACGAGCACAGGAGATCACCCTTGGCGAAGAAGACCCCAGCAGCGAAGAACTCCACCGCCCCCTCCTCCGTCGACGCGAGCAAGATCAACGCGATCCTCGACGCGCTCCACCACGCCTACAACGCCGAACTCGAGACCGTCATCAACTACCTCGCCGCCTCGAACAACCTCGACGGCGTGCTGGCGCAGGAGATCAAGGAATCCCTCGCCGCCGACATCGAGGAAGAACTCAACCACGCCAAGATGCTCGCCAACCGGATCAAGATCCTCGGCGGGCGCGCGAAGGGCTCGATGGAATTGAAGATGTCGCAGAGGGCGATGCAGCCCACCGACGACGCCACCGATGTCACCGCCGTCATCAAGGGCGTGATCGCCGCCGAGGACGACGCCATCGCGAGCTACCGCAGGATCATCGAACTGGCCGACGGCGTGGACTATGTCACCCAGGACCTCGCCATCGAGATCATGGGCGACGAGGAAGAGCACCGGCGCGAGTTCCTCGGCTTCCTGCGAGGGTTCGAGCGCCACGGGTTTGACAAGAAGTGAGAAGGCACGAGGCACAAGGCATGAGGCACGCGGGGGGAGGGAGCAGGAAGAAAAACGGGTGGCGTGGTACGGCGCAGCCGTGCCACGGGCGCTGCGTGATGTGGAATCACCGCGATCTCCCCCGCCTCCTCGCCCCGCTTGCGGGGAGAGGACGGCGAGCGCAGCGAGCCAGGTGAGGGGTGCGTGAAGAAGGTACGAGGCATACAGCAGGCGTGCGCGCACCAGCGGTCATTGACAGATCCGAACCCCTCACCCCGGCCCTCTCCCCTCGGGGGAGAGGGGGCCGGATCAGAGCGCGAGGGTCTCGCCGCGCTCGATTGATTTCGGCAGGTTCTTCGCCTTCGCGAGTTCCTGCGCGTCCATCGCGGTGCGCGCCGAAACTTCCAGCGTGCAGTCGGGCGCGCCGTCGGGGCGACGGGGGACCTTCACGCCCGCCGCCTCGAGCCAGCGCGCCGCGCGCTCGGTCTGGATCTGCGCGCACGACTCCGGGCTGTCGACGCCGCTGGCGTTCTTGATGGGCGCGAACTCCTCGACGCGCTGGGTCTCGAGCACGAGCGACTTCGCGCACATCGGGATCGCGTCGAACGCGAACATCTCGAGTTTCACCGCGTTGGGCGACGCCGGCTCGACGCGATCGCCGCTGTCGAGATCGACGAAGGGGACCTTCTTCTCGGCGCGGTGGTAGGGCAGCGCCTCGGCGCTTCCCCCCTTCGTCAGGCGGTCCACGAACGCGAGCGAGAGCGCGTGCACCGCGATGTTGCCGGCGCGGAACATGAGCGAGCCGTCGCGGTCGGTCGCGTGCGAGAGCGACTCGGGCATGTCGGAATACTCGATGATCATCGTGCGCCCGGCGGACTGGCAGAACACGCCGACCTTCTCGCCAGCGTTGGCCTTGGTGACCATCTTCGACGACATCTCGCCCGAGGAATCGGGCGCGTGGGCGTGGAGCCCCAGGAACACCGGGTCGACGACGCGCACGAGTGGGTTGTCGATCTGGGTGTAGCAGAGGTGCTCGACGCCGCGGGATTGCAGGGCTTCGAGCGTGCCCGACTGGCGCAGCGCGCGGAGCGCGCCGCCGTGGCCGTCGGGGTTGGTGGCGACCTCGTCCCTGGCGCTCAGCAGGATCATCCCGGTGCGCATGTCGAACGAGGGCAGCACGCCCTGGGGGAAGAACACGACGCGCGACGGGTCGAGCCCGAAGTGCCTGTGCTCCTTGAAGAACGCGACCGTCGCCTCGTGGTTGAGCGGGCTGGTCATGATCGCCCAGGGGATGTGGGCGCCGAAGCGCTCCTCGCTCGCGAGGATCGATTCGGCCAGCATCTGGAACAGGGGCTTGCGCGTGACGGCGCCAGCCGGGTAGCAGCCCTTGGGCCCGTCGAAGCCCAGGCGCGTGCCCTGACCACCGGCGACGGTGAACGCCGCGACCTTGCCGGCGCGGATCATCTCTTCACCGAGGGCGCGATAGCGGTCGCGCCCCCACAGCGAGACCGGCTTGTCGCGATCGTCGGGGTAGAAGGGCGCGGGCGTCAGCTCCGCGGGCGAGGCGAAGGCGGGCTTGGACAGCACATACCCCTCGACCAGCGCCGGGACTTCCGACAGCGGCAGCGACGCGATCTGCGTGCGCAACGCCCTCTGGCGATCGGGCGGCAGTTCCTCGTGGAACCGCAGCAGGTGCCCCTGCCCCACGCGCTCCAGCGCGGCACGCAGGTCGGCGAGGGACGGAACGGCGGCGTCGGTCTGGGCGGTGGCGCTCATGGACGGTTCTAGGTCGCCCGGACGGAAACCGCCAGTTTTGGGCCCGAGAGTGCGCGGATGGATGTAGGATGTTCGTGTCGCCGCGGGCGGCATGGTCGGGGACGACCGACGCGCGATGGCGAGGATGGAGGTGTTCGGTGGGAACCTCACGCAAGCCATGGATGATCGCGATCGTTGCGGCGCTCTGGACTGTGTCGGCGTTCGGGCAACCGCGGGAGGCGTCGGAGGAGGAAGTCGTCGCGGCCGCCGCCTTGTCGTCGCTCGTGTCGTTTCCGGCGAATAGCAGGATGATCGCTCGTCAATACAAGGCTGAAGAAATCGTAGCGCCAGCGATCGAACTCGCCTCTACTCATGAAGCATTTCGACCCGGAAGCGCTGCTCGTCGTGCCTTGATCCGCACACTCCTGCTTGCTCGGGATTCGGCGGGTAATCGAGCATTTTCGGTCCGATCGCCTTGGGGCGACTTTCTGCTCGGCGAACTCCGAGATGGATCGGATGACATCAAGCTCGAGATTCTTAATGCCCGACCTGGCGTTGAAGGGCCTTACAGTCCCGATGTCTGCGCCGTGCTTTCCGTTGTAGTCACGAATCCGGTGGAAGCTCGCAACCTCTTGGTGCTGCGACAGTCTCTTCTTGAAATCGGTCGCGCACAATGCAGTAGTTCTGTCGCGATGGACGCAGGTCTTCGGTCGTTGGTGGTTGAAGGCATCGGGCTTCTTGATCCGGAGATTCTGCGTGGCAAACAACCGACATTCTCACCCGAGATTGAGATCCCGATGCTCGCCGCGATGGCGCTGTTAGCGATTTCCCCAGAGCCCAAGCAGGCGCTCGACTTTCTCTTTTCGCTCAAGAGCACCCCGAGAGCGCTGGCGGTGCGGCGTGCTTTGGGCGCGGGACTCGCTCCCGATGGGCGGTTTGATCGGCTCGATCCTCATATTCAGCAAGAATGGCTCGATGCGCTTCTTACACTCATTCAAGAAGATGATCGGCCTGGTTCGCTTGGACAAGATGAGGCCTCGTTGCTCATCATGCTCGGCAATCGACAGCCGCGCTTCCGGCAGGATATTGGCAACCTGCTTCGCAAAGCCGTCACAGATCCAGCGACAGATACGCAGTCCCGCGACGCTATGCGCGGCACGCTTGAAGCGTGGTCTAAGCCTTAGTGTTTAGCCGGTGCGCAGACTTAACCTTCGTTTTCTTTTCATGAGGGGCCCAGACAAGAATGTAAGCCAGAGGAACGCCCCCGGGCTCGGGATTGCCATGGCGAGTCGAAAGCCGGCGATCGGCGACTCTGGCCAACTGAACTGATTGATATTCCATCCGATGTGATCGCCGTACAGCAGCAGCGTCTCGGTGCGGTGCATCTCCGTCCCGGCGACATGGCGATAGCGATTGACTTCCGCGCCGGCTAGGAGCGACTCCGTCCACTCTTGCACCCCACCGGAGAGATCGACGAGCCCCCACGGGCTCTGTTCATTGGGATAACTGCCGACCTCCTCTGGCAAGCCTGGCAGTGTCTGCTGGTCCATGCCGAAGTTCGTCTGGCCTCCCTCGTCGGGGAAGCCGGGGGTAAGGCGCTCATCGCTGGCATTGGGGTACATCCAGTACCCGCCTTCGTCATCTCCGGAGTGGTTCGGATCCCAGAATGCGGCCTTGTTCCACTCGTCCTGCGTGGGGATCCAGAACCGCGCGTCGACGCTGCGAGACGCCTGATCGTTGCGCGAGCCATCGGGGTTGGTAATGAAGGTCGATGTGTTGTACGCGCCGGTCTCGAAGACCCACGCCGGGACATCGGAGCCAGTGGGGGCGCCGTGATGCATCCAGTTAGCAAAACGCGCCGCGAAACGCCATCCCATCTCCGCAGGTTTGTTCGCGTTCGCCGCGGGGAGCAGGAAGCTTGGCACACCGTTCCCATCCCGACCAACGAAAGAGATCCCCTTTGTAGAAGCTTGCGACGAGTTGGGCGAGACCCCTGTCGCGTCGATGTGTGGCGCGAAAGCGTTCAGAAAGACGAGGTACTCGGCGTGCGTGACTTCGCGCGTCGTGATGCCGTAGCGATAATCAACGCTGCCGATGACTCGCTCCGGCGAAGGGCCGGGCGGGTCGAACAAGAACCCCGGGTTCCCCGGATCGCCGATCTCGCTGAAGGTGAGGCCGTGCTGCTGCGTGAAGCGCAGGTGCTGGTTGTTGTGGACGCCTCCGGAGCCCTGCGCGAGTGCGGGGCCCGTGAACAGCAGCGCCAGACTGACGCCGGCACACATGACGAGTTGGGACTGGCGAATACACATCGCGCTCGGACTCCTTCCAGAAGTCTCGGTCCTCGTGGCTCCGGGCGTCTGCCGACGCCGACGCGATCGTGAGGACAAAGAACCCGCATACCAAAGACATTCCCGGACCGGCATCCGCCGGTCGCTCCTGTGCTCTTCCAACATAACGGAAGCCCCGCGTGCCGCAAGAGGAAAGTCTTGAAAATGCAGGGGTTTCTGTCGCGAGCAACACACACCCGTGGCACGGCTGCGCCGTACCACGCCACCCCGTCTGATGCTTCTTCTCCGCGCCCTCCGCGGCCCCCCGCGGTGAAATCCCCGCTCAGCCCGGCTGCGACTCCACCCACCCCTGCGCCTCGTGGCGCACGATCGCGCCCGTCGCGGCGTAGATCACCTGCTCGGCGATGTTCGTCGCGTGGTCCGCGATGCGCTCCAGTTCGCCGGCGATGGTCAGCAGCGAGAAGCCCTCGTCGATCGTCACGGATTTGTTCGCCAGCCGCTCTTCGGTGTCGCGCGTCAGTTGGCGTTTGAAGCGTTCGACGGCGTCCTCGCTGGCGAGCACGACCTTGGCGATGGTGACATCGGTGTGCTCGAAGCAGCGCCGGGCCGCGTCGACGATGCCGATCACGCTGTTGGCCATCACGCGGAAGGTCTGGGGCGGGCGGGAGCCCAGGTCGGCGAAGGTGCCGGCGCACTGGGCGATGTTCACCGCCAGGTCGGCGATGCGCTCGGCCTCGTTGTTCACCTTCACGATGGTGAGGATGAGCCGGAGGTCGCGCTCGGGCAGCGAGACGGGGTTGCTCGCGACATCCACGAGCAGCGCGACGGCGGCCCTCTCGATCGCGACATCGACGCGGTCGATCTCGTCGTCCTGGGCGGCGAGGGAGGCGGCGCGCTCCCGGTCGGCGTCAAAGGCGGACTCGATCGCGCTCTCGACCACGAACTGCACGCGCAGGCACTGCGAGGCCATGTCGGCCTTGAGGCGGGCGGCGCGGGTCGTGAAGGTCTCGGGCGAGAGGGGCATCGTGGTGGGCTCGGGAATCGGACGGCGGGGAACGGTACCACGCTGGGAGTGGCGAGCAAAGCCCGTATCATCGGATCTCGCCCGCCGGGACACGCCGCCGGGGAGGGTCCAGCCAGTGAAGGAGCGACTCGGATGCTGTTCTCCATCGAATCGGTGCACGCGCGACAGGTCCTCGACAGCCGGGGCAACCCGACGGTCGAGGTGGATGTGGTTCTGGAGAGCGGCGCCAGCGGGCGCGCCGCCGTCCCCTCCGGGGCGAGCACCGGCGAGCACGAGGCGGTCGAGATCCGCGACGGCGAGAAGGGCGTCTACGCCGGCAAGGGCGTGACGCGTGCGGCGATGAATGTCGTCGAGAAGATCGCGCCCGAACTCCTCGGCATGGACGCGCGCGAGCAGGAGCAGATCGACCGGCTGATGCTGGAACTGGACGGCTCGCCGAACAAGAAGCACCTGGGCGCCAACGCGATCCTGGGCGTGTCGCTGGCGGTGGCCAAGGCCGCGGCCCAGGAGAGCGGGCTGTCGCTGTACCGCTACATCGGGGGCAGCGGCGCGCGCACGCTGCCGGTGCCCATGTTCAATGTGCTCAACGGGGGCAAGCACGCCGACAACACGGTGGACTTCCAGGAGTTCATGGTGCAGCCCTGGGGCTTCGATACTTTCGCCGAGGGCCTGCGCGCCGGCGTCGAGATCTATCACGCGCTCAAGAAGGTGCTGCACGAGAAGGGGCTGAGCACCTCGGTGGGCGACGAGGGCGGCTTCGCGCCGAACCTCAAGGACAACGAGGACGCGCTGCGCCTGCTGGAAGAGGCGACGAAGAAGGCCGGTTACAAGTGGGGCGAGCAGATCTTCGTCGCGCTGGACCCGGCGACGAGCGAACTGTGGAACGAGGGCGCCGCCCGCGGCAAGGAGGGCTATTGCTTCTTCAAGAGCGCGCCCGACCGCGTCGTCAGCAGCGACGAGATGATCGACTACTGGGCGAAGTGGTGCGAGAACTACCCGATCCGTTCGCTCGAGGACGGGCTGGCGGAGAACGACTGGGAGGGGTGGGCGAAACTCACGAAGCGCCTGGGCGACAAGGTGCAACTCGTGGGCGACGACCTGCTCGTGACCAACGCGTCGTTCGTGCGCAAGGCGTTGGCGCAGAAGGCGGCCAACGCGGTGCTGGTGAAGGTGAACCAGATCGGCACGCTGAGCGAGACGCTCGAGACGGTGAACCTGGCGCAGCGGAACAGCTGGGGCGCGGTGATGTCGCACCGCTCGGGCGAGACCGAGGATTCGACGATCGCGGACATCGCGGTGGCGACGAACTGCGGCCAGATCAAGACCGGCGCGCCGTGCCGCAGCGATCGGAACGCGAAGTACAACCAGTTGATCCGCATCGCGGAGGAACTGGGCGACGCGGGCGTGTACGGGTCGTGGGTGTGGAACCGCGGGTGATGGCGGCCGGGGGCTGACTCAGCGACGACGGCGCGACGCGGCCGCGGCGAGTCCGAGGCCCAGGAGGAGCCCTGCGCCCGGCGAGGGGATGGGGTCTTCGGGCGTGCGCGGGTCGCCCCCGGAGCCGCCCGAGCCGCGTGCGCTGCCTCCGCCCAGCGAGAGTGCGCGGGGCGCCCCGCCGCCGCCCGCGCCGCCGCCCTCGCTGAAGAGGGGTGAATCGCTGGCGACGATCTCGAGGATGGCGAGGGACCCGCTGCCCGGGGCGCCGTCGTGGCTGATGACGATGCCCATGAGGGTCATGTTGTCGGGTATGAGGCCTGCGCTGAACCACGCGTCGAGGTCGACGCCGAAGCCGAAGACGCCCTCGCGTGCTTTGCCGAGCGCGCGGGCGGTGTCCATCTCGATCGCCTGTCCGGGAGCGAAGCGCCCGTCGCTCGATCGCAGGAGGGGCGCGACGCGGATGCCCGAGACGGCGTCGGTCGCGCAGAAGACGAACACGTCGGGGCCGGCGGTGAGGGTCAGCGACCCGCTCGAGAGCAGGACCGCGGTTTCGACGGGTTCGGCTGTCTCGAGGTTGACCTCGACCGTGGTGCTGAAATCGAGGTCGTAGATCGCGCGCGGCGAGCGGATGTCGATGCGCTGGTTGTCCCAGTCGAATCGTCGCGCGACGAACTGCGGCGCCTTGGTCGGTGAGGAGCCGAAGGGCGTCCGGACGACGGTCGCGATCGCGCCCTGCTCGAGGTCGGCGCGGAAGTCGACGCCGCCGACCGGGAGGAACGCTCTGGCGGCGACGGAGTCGTGCAGGGCGGGGTCGAGCGTGCCGGACGCGAGGGCGTTCGTGACGCCCGGCGCGCATGCGACCGCGAGCAGGATGGAACGAATGGTGACTCTCATGCCTTGCGCATTCCTGACCCTGTGCCTTCGCAAGACCCACCATCGATACGGATGAGGGGCCCTCGGGGTTTTCCTTGGTGACTCCGCGTGCACTGAGAGTGTGCCAAGTATCGCGCTGGAACGCCAGCGGATGTCAAACTGGGGGGCCGGTGTGGATAGGGCCTGTGCCGATCCGGCAGGGTGGGGACCCGTCCTGGGGGGGGATCGCGCCCCCGGCAGCACGAGTGGGGGGGAATGAGAGCGCGGGGGCCTACGGTTGAGGGTTATGGGCAATCAGCAGGGCGTCCATCTCGTGCAGCTCGACATCGCCTGGGAGGACAAGGACGCGAGTCGCGCGCGGGCCGAGCGCCTGCTCGACGGCGCGCCCGTCGAGCCCGGGGACCTCGTGGTGCTGCCCGAGATGTGCGAGACGGGGTTCTCGATGAACACCGAGCGCACAGCGGATCGTGACGGTTCGTCGGCGCGCTGGCTCGCGTCGCTGGCGACGCGCCATCGCGCGTGGGTGATCGGGGGCATCACGGTCGACGCGCCGAATGACCGTGCGCGCAACCGCGCGCTCGCGATCGATCCCGACGGGGTGATCGTCGAGCGGTACGACAAGATCCACCCGTTTTCCTTCGGGAAAGAGGCCGAATCCTTCGAAGGCGGCACGCGCGTCGCGCGATTCGAGTGGAAGGGCGCGCACGACGACGGGCTCGTCGTGTGCCCGGTGGTGTGCTACGACCTGCGCTTCCCGGAGCTGTTTCGCGCAGGGCGTGCGATGGGCGCCGAGTGCTTCGTGGTGATCGCGAACTGGCCCGCCGAGCGCGCCGAACACTGGCGCGCGCTGCTGCGTGCGCGCGCGATCGAGAACCAGGCGTTCGTCGTGGGCGTGAACCGCGCGGGCGACGATCCCTACCTGGCGTACGCCGGGGGCAGCGTGGTCTTCGGGCCCCGGGGCGAAACGCTCGTGGATGCAGGGACCGACGCCGGTGTGGCGTCGGCGGCGCTCGATCCCGGGGCGGCCCGGGCGTGGCGATCATCGTTCCGGGCGTGGGAAGACGCCAAGGTGGCCCTCCTGCCGCGGATCGGCGAGGGCGGGGATCTGGTCGAAGGTGAAGCTGGGCAAGCGCCGGCGTCTCCCGGGCAGGGCGGATGACAAAGTTTTTCGAAAGGCGTCGAAAAAGGGGTTGACGCCCCGGGCAGATCCGCTACATTGCTCCTGTTGAGACGCAGGCAGCGGCCCGAAAGGGCGGCAGCCGGCAAGAGTAGGGAGGGAAGCACCTCTACTCATAACCGAATACGGCCCGCGACCCTGAGTTGCGGAGAACCCTTAGGATGCTGACTCCTCCGTGGTTGCTGCGGCTGCCTGACCTTGTGTCGGATGGCTGCGGCGGCAGAACACGGAATCCCTGTGCCTGCTCTTCTCGCGTTAACGCGCGGGGAGAGCAGTTCCTCGCGGCGTAAGCCATTACGGCCGCGACGCTTGAGCGGTTCCTCGGAGCCGCCCAGGCGCGACGAGTTTGAGGGAAGCGTCTGATCCACCGGAATGTTGAGCCGAAGGATCGGGACGACCATGCGGCTATCGTCTTCGTGAAGGAAGGACGAAAGGCGCGTGGTTGTCGTGCGCACCCCTTGACACGCCCCCGGAACATGCTAATCTGTCGTTGTCGCCGGAAGCACAGGTCCGGCCACGGAACACCTCTTGAGAGAGAGGTCGCGGCACGGCTCGGGACACCGAGACGACCGCATTCAGGGACGCCCCTCACCGGGCATCCGACAAACTGCCACATCCACGAAGGAGTCAACGAAGCCGCCTGGGAAACCAGGCGGCTTCGTTTTTGGTCAGGCGCGTGCGTACCCGGGGGATCCGCGCCTCGCCAGCCACCACATCACCGCCGCCCCGATCGCCGCGCCCACCGCGTTGCTCACCAGGTCCCACCCGGTGTTGATGTAGCCCCCGACATTCGTGTCGGGCAGCGAAAGGACGGCGGCGAACTCCACCACCTCGTTCAGCGCGCCCAGACCCATGCCCGCGAGGGCGCAGAGCACGAACGGCCACGCCGAGCGCCGGCGCTCCTCGCGCAGCATCGGGGTGAGCATCACGGCGCACACGCAGGTCGAGGTGAAGAACCCGAAGGCGTGCAGGAGCTGGTCGTACTTCAGGTACCCGCTCTCGGCGTTGAAGGGGATCAGCCACAGCGAATAGAGCACGATGTCCTCGCCCCCGGGCCCGCGCAGCGGCAGGTTGCCCCCCAGCATGTGCAGGATTCCCCACGCGCTGAGGCACCACAGGATCCAGGTCGGGATGCGCGCGACCTTCCGGTCGAGGAAAACCACCAGCGCCGCCGCCAGGACGACGACGACGGTGTACATCACGAACTCCGCGTTGCCCTTGACGATCGAGAGCGCCGCGAAGACGGCGATGTACAGCGCGCTGAACGCGGAGAGGATCGGGTGATCGCGGAGGAATCGGACCATCGCGTGAGTATCGGCGCGACGCGGAGGGGGTCGAGAGATTCCGAGATTCGGATCAGAGCCCCGGGCGGCGGCACGGGCTGTTGCGAGCGTGGTTCGTTGATCCGCGCACTCGCGAGCGGAAGAGATTCACCGCGGAAGGCGCAGAGGGCGCGGAGGGGAGAGGGATGGGGGGGCGCTGGCAAGCGAAGCGTACCAGTGGTTGTGCTCACGTTCCTCAACGCGTGACATGTTCAAACGCGGTCTGACCGTGCGGAACGATCGCATGCGCGAGAGCGAGGCGGGGTAGAAGAAGAGCCCGGGTCAGGAATGCCCCGGGGCACCGTAGGAGAGGGTCCGCAAAGACCAACACCACCCACTGCACTTCTTCTCCCCCTCCGCGTCCTCTGCGCCCTCCGCGGTGAATCTCTCCCTCTTCCCCGCCGTTCAAAAAGGCACACGACCCGCGACGGCAGGGGGCTCCCGTCGCGGGTCGTGTTCAAGGGGGGGTTCGGTAGGGCGTTTCTTGGTTCTTTCCGCTGTCCTGAAGCCGGGAGGAGACGGCCTCGTCGGGTTAGACAGGCCTCGTCTGCCCCGGTTGCAGGTCAGGGGGCGAGAATTTTCGTCAATCCTTCACCTCGTACTCGGCGTCGATCACGTCGTCGTCCTTACCGCCTGCGCCGCCAGAGGTTGCGCCCGGCTTGGGCTCGGCGGCGCCTTCGCCGCCGGTGGTCGACTTGGCCTGCTCGTACATCGCCTTGCCCAGCTCCATGCTGACCTTCTCGACCTCGGCGATGGCTCGCTCGATGGGGCCCTTGTCCTCACCCTTGAGCGCGCTCTCGAGCGAGTTGAGGGCCGACTCGATGTTGCCGCGGACCTCGGACGAGACCTTGCCGCCGTGCTCCTCGAGCGCCTTGCGGGTCTGGTAGAGGACCGAGTCGCCCTTGTTCTTGGCGTCGATCAGCTCGCGCCGAGACTTGTCCGCCTCGGCGTTGGCCTCGGCGTCGCGGCGCATGCGATCGATCTCGTCCTGCGACAGCCCGCTGCTGCCCTTGATCTCGATGTGCTGGCTCTTGTTCGACGCCTTGTCGGTCGCCTTCACGTTCAGGATGCCGTTGGCGTCGATGTTGAACTCGACCTCGATCTGCGGCACGCCGCGCGGCGCGGTGGGGATCCCCGTCAGTTCGAAGCGCCCGAGCAGGCGGTTGTCGCCCGCGAGTTGGCGCTCGCCCTGATAGACCTTGATCTCGACGCTCGTCTGGTTGTCGGCGGCGGTCGAGAAGGTTTCCTTCTTGCTCGTGGGGATGGTGGTGTTGCGCGGGATGAGCACCGTCATTACGCCGCCCATGGTCTCGACGCCCAGCGAGAGCGGGGTCACATCGAGCAGGAGGACATCCTTCACATCGCCCTGCAGCACGCCGCCCTGGATCGCGGCGCCGACGGCGACGACCTCGTCGGGGTTGATCGACTTGTCGAGCTCGGTGGTCTCGAAGACCTGCTTGGCGATCTCCTGCACGCGCGGGATGCGCGTCGAGCCGCCGACCATCACGACCTCGTCGATGTCCTTGGCGCTGAGCTTGCCGTCCTTGAGCGCCTGCTTGCAGGGCTCGGTCAGGCGGCGGAACAGGTCCTCGCACAGCTGCTCGAACTTGGCGCGGCTGATGGTCTCCTGGAGGTGCTTGGGCCCGCTCTGATCGGCGGTGATGAAGGGCAGGTTGATGGTGGTCTCCATCTGCTGGGAGAGTTCCATCTTGGCCTTCTCGCACGCCTCCTTGAGGCGCTGGAGCGCCATCGCGTCCTTCTTGAGGTCGATGCCCTCCTTCTTGCGGAAGGACTCGGCGACGAAGTCGATGAGTTTCTGGTCGAAGTCATCGCCGCCCAGGTGCCCGTCGCCGTTGGTGGAGATCACCTCGAACACGCCGTCGCCGATGTCGAGGATGGAGATGTCGAAGGTGCCGCCGCCCAGGTCGAAGACCGCGATCTTGGCGTTCTTCTTTTTCTCGAGCCCGTAGGCGAGGGCCGCGGCGGTGGGTTCGTTGATGATGCGCTCGACCTTGAGGCCGGCGATCTCGCCGGCGTCCTTGGTGGCCTGGCGCTGCGCGTCGTTGAAGTAGGCGGGCACGGTGATGACCGCGCGATCGACCTTCTCACCGAGGTAATCCTCGGCGACCTTCTTGAGTTCCTGGAGGATCATCGCGCTGACTTCCGGGGGAGTGAACTCCTTGCCGCGGACGCGCACCTTCACGAGGTCGGTCGGCCCCCCGATGATCTCGTAGGGGACGAGCTTCTCCTCGCCCAGGACCTCGTCGTGGCGACGACCCATGAAGCGCTTGATCGAGAAAACGGTGTTCTTGGGGTTGGTGACCTGCTGGTGCTTGGCCGCCTGCCCGACGAGTCGCTCACCCTTCTCGGTGAAGCCGACGACCGAGGGGGTGGTGCGAGTGCCGGCGGAGTTGATGAGGACCTTGGGCTGGCCGCCCTCCATGACGGCGACCACCGAGTTGGTCGTTCCCAGGTCGATGCCGATGATCTTGGACATGGTCGAAACCCCTTGAGGGTGATGGGTGCGGGTCGGTCGGGCGCGCCCGCCGGACGATGCCGAACGACGGGCGACGGTGATGGGGGGTGCAAGGATGGCGCCAGCCCGCGAGGGTCCGCCGGGGGGTTGAAGCCATGGATCGTCCCTCATGCAGGGCCCGGAGGGGGCGTGTCTGTCGCCCCGGCGGCCGCCCGCCTGCCAAACCGGCAGGGGGCAGGTTTCTGAGAATTCGGATTGCGTGGTCCGCGATGGCGGATTAGTCTGGTAGTGCCCGGCGCCGCTGAGTTGCGACCCCGCGCCGGGCCTCTCATTCTCGTGGGAGTCGATCCGTCGCGACGAACGGCAAGGAACACGGTCATGACATCACGAGCCTTTCCACGGCGCCGCCGCGCAGGTCTCTGCGCCGCCGCGATCGCGTGCGTCGCCGGGGCGGCAAGCGCCCAGGAGTTCCGCACCTTCACGGGCGAGTCCAATAACCTTGCCAACCCCTCGTGGGGCGCGGCCCACCAGCTGCTGCTGCGTTCGCAGGCCGGCTCGTTCTACGGGCCCCCGACCTTCACCTTCGAGATGGGCGGGCAGGGGCGCGAGAACGCTCGCGTGATCAGCAACATCCTGTTCTCGCAGCCCTCGATGGTCTTCGATTCACGCGGGCTCACCGACATGGTCTGGCAGTGGGGGCAGTTCCTCGACCACGACCTCGACCTGACCCACGCGACCAAGGCCGAGCCCATTCATATTGCGACGCCAATCGGCGACCCGTGGTTTGACCCGAACTCGCTGGGCACGGGCCTCATCACCGCGGCCAGGTCGGTCTCGGTCCATACCCCTGCGATGCTCGTTCGCGAGCACCCCAACGTGCTGACGGCGTACATCGATGCGTCCCAGCTCTACGGGAGCGACGACGCGAAGGCCTCCTGGCTGCGCGCGTACGCAGGCGGCAGACTCAAGGTCAGCTCGCACGCCACGGGCGATCTGATGCCCTTCGGCGACGGCGTTGTCGAGAACGACAGCGGGCCGTTCGGCGCCGATCCCACGACGATGTTCGTCGCGGGCGACGTGCGATCCAATGAGCAGTCTGGCCTGGCCGCGATGCACACGCTCTGGGTGCGCGAGCACAACCGCGTCGCCGACCTGCTCGCGGCTGCCAACCCGGCCTGGAGCGATGAAGAGGTCTTCCAGCGCGCCAGAAGCGTTGTTGCGGCGCTGATGCAGGTCATCACCTACAACGAGTTCATCCCGGCGTTGCTGGGCGAGAACGCGCTGCCCGCGTATGCCGGCTACGACGACGCTGTGAACGCCGGGATTCTCACCGAGTTCTCCGCCGCTGCGTTCCGCGTCGGGCACACCATGCTCTCGAGCGAGATCCTCCGCCCGGGCGAGAATCAGCAGACGATCCCCGAGGGCAACCTTCTCCTGCGCGACATGTTCTTCGACCCCTCGATCATCCTCGACGAGGGCGGGATCGATCCGATCCTGCGCGGGCTCGCCACCGGCAACATGCAGCGCGTCGACACCAAGGTCATCGACGACGTGCGCAACTTCCTCTTCGGCGCGCCCGGCGCCGGCGGACGCGACCTCGTGACCGTGAACATCCAGCGCGGGCGCGACCACGGCCTGCCCGATTTCAACTCGGCGCGCGTCGCCTTCGGCCTCGCGCCCAAAAACTCCTTCGCCCAGATCTCGTCCGACCCAGAGGTGCAGCTCGCGCTCGAGGCCGCCTACGGCGACACGACCGACATGGACCTCTGGCCGCTTCTGATGGCCGAGGACCACTTCCCCGGCGCGAGCGTCGGCGAGACGCTGCGCGCCATCCTCCTCGACCAGTTCCGGCGCGCACGCGACGGGGATCGGTTCTTCTACCTCAACCCGGCCGAGCCCTCCGACCTCGTCGACACGCTGAGCGCCTTGGGCATGACGCTCGCCGATCTCGACCAGACCACGCTGGGCCAGGTCATCCGGCGCAACACCGGCATCGTCTGGCTGCACGACTATGTCTTCCGTCTCCGTCTCCCGGGCGACGCGACGGGCAACGGCGTCGTGAACTTCGAGGACCTCAGCGCCGTGCTCACCGGCTTCGGCGGCACGGGCGTCGGCTCCGTCGGCGATACGAATGGCGACGGGAGGGTCGATTTCCTCGACCTCAACAACGTGCTGTCCTCGTTCGGCGCGTCCTACTGAGCGACGCACCGACAACCTTCGGCGCCCCACGCCGGCCCCCTCGGGCCGGTTTTTCGTTGCGGGCGTGATCCCGGAGGGAATCCGAACAAAGAGCGAATCCTTTGCTTGACAGGGTTCTGTTCGGACGATATTCTGTCCCTAACAGGAAGCGATCGTCCCGAGCAAGGAGGCCGCACGATGCTCAGCCCGAACCGAATCGCCAAACTCGCCGCCGCCGGTCAATGGTCTCGTCTGCTCGACGAGGTTCTCGCCAACGGGCGACCCCTGCCCGAGGCGGCCCGGCGCCGGCTGCACGAGCCGGGCGTGGTCCGTGCCGCGGCGGCGTGCCTGGGCATCCAGCGGGCGCTCGAGCTGACGCGCGGGGCGGTCCGCGCCGGCGAGATGGCGCCGCTGCTCGACGGGCTCGACGCGACGCGCGAGCGGTGGGGGGGCGATCGCGTCGCGCTCGCATTCGTCGCCGCCGGCCTGGCCGCGGCACGCGCCGCGTGGGGTGACACGATCGCGCCCATCGACGAAGTGAACGAACTGCTTTCGATCGGAGGAGAGCGAGGGGCGCTGAGCGGAGAGGGAAGCGAGCCGCTCGACGCGCTGCTCTGTGTCTGGACGCTCGGCGGCGTGGAGGGGTTCGTGACCTCGACCCCCAACAACATCGGAGCCCACGCCGCCGGGCGTCTCGACCTCGCAACCATGCTCGCGCACGCGACCCGCGCGATGGCGCGACTCGACCAGCGCTCGCCCCTCGCGTCCGACCTGCGCGTGATGCGCACGCTCGCGATCGTGGCGTCACGCAGACACATCAGCGCCCGCACGGCGGCGTGAATGATCTCGAGGGGATACGGCTGGAAGCTGAACGCTCGTGGCGCCCGCTACGCGTGCACCACGCCACCCACACTTCCCTCCCTCTTTTTCCCCCTCTGCGTCCTCCGCGACCTCTGCGATGAAATCTCTCTCTCTCTCTCTCTCTCTCTCTCTCTCTCGTGGTAGGTGAACGCATCGCACCGGCAAGCTTCGCTTGCCAGTGCCACCCACACCCTCTCCCGCTTCTTCTCCCCCTCCGCGTCCTCTGCGCCCTCCGCGGTGAACATCTTCTCTTTCTCTTACAACCCAGCCATCGCGCGAAGGGCCTTGTCGAGATCGGCGGGCACCGGCATCACGCTGAGACGCGCCTGCTTCACCAGCGCGAAGTCCTTGAACCGCGCGTCCGCCTTCACCTGCGCCAGCGTCACGGGCGTCTTCGCACGCTTCCCGGGCTTGAGGTCGAACACCACGCGCTTGCCCGTGTCGTCATCGGGGTCTGGGTACGGGTCGCTCACCAGCGTCGCGAGCCCGACGATCGCCTTCTCGTCGCCCGTGTGATAGACGAACGCCTCGTCGCCCTTCTTCGCGTCGCGCATGTGCTTCTGGGCCGCGTTGTTCGCGACGCCCGTCCACGCGCAGCGCTTCTCGCGCAGCAGGTCGTCGAAGGAATACTCACCCGGCTCGGTCTTGAGCAGCAGCGTAGCCATGCGTGCATCATGCGCGAGCGCGGCGTTCGAGGCAAAACGACAACGCCCCGCCGAGCGTGCTCGACGGGGCGCTAGTTGTTCAACGATCAATCCGGATCAGGCAAATGGTCGCTCAGCGGGACGCGACGGCCTTGTGGCACTCCGTGCCCTTCGAGCAGGTCTTGTCGTCGTCGTTCTCGCAGCCGGGCTCCTTGGAGCAGTCGGCCTTGAGCGCGACGGGCTGGGCGACGGGGGTCGCGGGGGTCGCGGCCTTGTCCGAGCAGCCGCCGCAGCCGGCGGCCTTGGTCTCGACGGACTGCACGTTCGCGAAGGCGGCGGGGATCAGCATGGGCATGCCCTTGCCGCTGTAGGCCAGGGTGCGCAGCGTGCCGATGGGCATCGGCGTGCCGCAGGCAGACGCAGGGGCCGAAGCCGCAGCGATCACCTTGCCGGCGTTGGCCGACGAGCAGGTCGCGGCGCCCGCGATCGCGGTCGTCGAAGCGCAGGTCGCCTTGGCGGCGTCAGAGCAGGTCGACGCGGCGTTCAGCGCGACGGGCTGCGCCTTGTGGCATGCCTCGTTCTTCGAGCAGGTCTTGCCGTCGTCGTTCTCGCAGCCGGGCTCCTTCGAGCACTCGGCGGTCGCCGCGTTCATCGACGCGGGGACGACCTTCGCCTCGCCCAGCGGGCAGATCTTGCCCGAGTCGGTGCAGGCCTTGACCATCGCCTCGGTGCACTTCGAGGGCTCGCACGAGGCGGCCATCGCGCACACCTCGCCGGTCATCGCGACCGGGGTGGCGCTCGCGGGCTGCGCCTTGTGACACTCGGTGTCCTTGGAGCAGGTCTTGTTGTCGTCGTTCTCGCAGCCGGGCTCCTTCGAGCAGTCGGCGGCCAGCGCGACGGTCTGGGCAGCGGGGGTCGCTTCCTTCTTCATCACATCGCAGCAGGAAGACTCTTTGGCGACGGCGCCCATCGACGCGCCGGTGACCGGGCACGACTCGCCGCTCTGGAGGGCGATGGTCTGGGCGGCCGGGGTCGCGGGCTTGACGCCGCAGGCCTGAAGGATCGAGCAGGGGGTGGTCCCGGTGAGGGCCATGCCGCCGGCGACGCCGACGCCGATGACGCCCGCGATGCCGAGAACGAGAGAGGTGGTCGCGCCGCCGCGTCGGAAAATCATGGTCATCACTCCTGCAGGAAGATCATTGAACGCCCGGGAATCGCCGGGCAGGACCAAGGCACACACATCATCGGCGCGAGAGCACCGCCGCTCGCACACGCAGATGAAACGCCGCTCAGACGGCGGTTGTTCCCCGTATTGTCGCAGAAATCGGCCCCGGGGCAAGGGGAAAATGCGGTCCGATAAGAGGGGTTACCGCAGAGGGCGCAGAGGACGCAGAGGGGAGAACGGGCAAGGGGAGGGGGCGTGGTGCGGCGGTTCTTGTCCCCCCTCCCGCTCGCGGGAGGGGGCAGGGGGAGGGCGAACTGGCAATGCTTCACATTCCGAAGACCCTCCCCTAACCCCTCCCGCTCGCGGGAGGGGGACCGGAGTACGCGCCGCCCATCTTCCTGCTCCCCACTCCGTATTCCCTGCTCCCACTTAAAAACGCTTGGCGATGCCGCGTTCCTGCGGTACCTTCTGCTCAGCACAAGGGGCCGAAGTCCCGGAGGAGACCCGCATGCGTATCCGTGAAGTCATCGCGCCCTCCGCCGCGGCGGTGGTGTGCGCAGGCACGCTCGCGTCTCACCCCATCACCACGATCCACGGCCACGAGTTCGTTACGGTGGGTGCGCCGGGCAACGCGGCGATCTCCGTCCCTCAGAGCAACGGCTTCGGACCGATGATCGACATCGGCCGCGTCGAGCACTCGTTTCGAATCACACGGCACGAGGTCACCGTGCGTCAGTGGCTAGGTTTCTTGGACGCGTACAGACCTCATCTGGCCCCATCCGACTACAACGATCCGCAGTTCAGCGGCTATGCAGCGCAGTACGCTGGTGTCGGTGCGGATGGACTGCCGCAGTATCAGGTTCACGCGCCGCAGTTCGCGAACTATCCCGTCACGCCCTCGTGGACCTATGTCGCCCGCTTCATGAACTGGATGCACAACGGCGCCAAGCCCATCCACGAGGCGACTTACGACGACTTCCACACCGGCGCGTACAACATGAACGACTTCGGTTCGACAACGCCGGTGGTCCGTCAGGAGGGGGCGCGCTTCTTCATCCCCAACTTCGACGAGTGGACCAAGGCCGTCTACTACGACCCCGACCGCTACGGCGAGGGGCAGCCGGGGTACTGGCTCTACCCCCACCAGAGCGACGACGCGCCGATCCCCGGTCCGCCGCCCCCGGACGGCAACGGTCAAACCAGCGGGGGGAACTACGCGTGGGGCGGGACCCCGCCGCCTCCCGTGGGCGCGTACGGGATCGAGACGCCTTGGGGCCTGCTCGACGCGTCGGGTAGCCAGCAGGAATGGACAGAGACCTACGCGATGGACCACCCGAGCTGGAACACGCCCCTGAATGTGCGGCCTGTGGTGGGCAGTTACGCGACGATCAACGGCAACAGCAGCGGTCGGTACGACGAACTCGGCTACTTCCTGGGTCAGTCGGCTTCGGGCAGTCTGCACGGCTTTCGCATCGCGACCGTCATCCCGGCCCCGTCGGCTGGCGCGGTGTTCGTAAGCGCAATGGCGTTCGCGGCGCGAAGGAGGCGCTGAACTTCCCGCCCCCTCTCCTGTCGCGCAGCGATGGGAGAGGGCCGG